>JASHPP010000685.1 GCA_030038035.1 Trebonia sp. | reverse complement strand
CTTCAGCCGCCCGGACAGCGCGTCCCACAGCCCCACGGCGCGCAGCCGCTGCTCGGCGATGTCCCGCAGCTGCGCGCGCGGCACCCGCTCGTAGGCCCGCACGCCCGCGACCACGTTGTCGGCGATCGACATCGGGAACGGGTTCGGCCGCTGGAAGAGCATCCCGACCTTGCGGCGCAGCGCCATCGGGTGCAGCGCCGGCGACCAGATGCTCAGCCCGCCGAGCGTGACGTCGCCCGTGCGCCGGTAGCCGCTGACCTTGTCGTTCATCCGGTTCAGCGTGCGCAGCAGGGTCGACTTGCCTGAACCGGTCGGGCCGAGCAGCGCCGTGATCTTGCCCGGCTGGAAGTCGAGCGTCACGTCGCGCAGCACCGTGTTCGGACCGTAGCCCAGCGTCAGGTCCACGGCCGACATGCCGACCGCTCCCGCCGCGGGGGCGGGGCCCGCGGCGGTCCGTTCGGTCGGGTCAGAATCAATCGGCATCGGCTGCCTCGCCCTCAGCTTGCGGATTGCTGGTGATTCCCTCGCTGTTTGCCTCTGTAGCAGAACTTTAATTACTTCTATCACAGATAGGAAAGTAGTTCTATAACAGATACAAGTCGAGACCAGGCGCGGCGAACCGGCGGGAATTCACCTGCGCGCCATGCAGCCGCAACCTTTCGTTCAGGATAAAAAAGATGATTTCCCCGAACGGTCCCGGCCGTCTCCCCAGCCCAAGCCGGTTCCCCGGCGGGGACTAGCCGGTCTTGACGGCCTGCAGGGTGTAGCTGTGCGGGAGGCGGGACGGGTCGTCGGCGAGGCGCCATTCCCCGTCCCCGGCCCGCGCCATCTTCCCGGGGAGCGCGTCCCAGGGGACGCTGTCGTGCTCGGCCAGGGCGGTGACCGCCAGTCCTGCCTCGAGCAGCGCCGTGACGATCTCGCCGAGGCCGTGGTTCCACACGTGCGTGACGTTGTGCGTGAAGGCCGCGTCGGTGTCGACGTAGGTGCCGTCCTGGTCGAACACCATCGGCTCGGCCCGCTCGAAGTACGGGTACTTGACCACGAGCAGGCCGTCGGCGCGTTCGTCGTCAAGCGCCCAGAGCATGGGGTGGCCCTCGCGGATGAAGAGCCGGCCGCCCGGGCGCAGCAGCGCGCCGACGACCCCGGCCCAGCGGCGGATGTCAGGCAGCCAGCACAGCGCGCCGACGCCGGTGTACACGAGGTCGAAGCCGCCCCTGCCCAGGACGTCCGGCGCCGCGTAGACCTCGGCTTCGGCGAACGTCGCGTCGGCCCCGGTCGCGGCGGCGAGTTCGCGGGCCGCCGCGACGGCGGGCGCGGAGAAGTCCAGGCCGGTCATCGACGCGCCGAGCCGGGCCAGCGACACCGTGTCGGTGCCGATGTGACACTGCAGGTGAACCCCGCGCAGCCCGGCGATGTCGCCGAGGCGCGGCAGGTCGAACCGGACCACCTGGCTGAGGAAGCCCGGGTCGGCGGTGAACCGGCTGACGGCGTACCCGGGCGACGCCACGTGGGCGGGCACCCGCTCGTCCCAGTTCGCCCGGTTGATTTCCCGGTAGTCGGCCACCGTTTCGTCACCTCTCTTCATGCCATGCCGGGTAGCGCGGTCAGCCAGCCATCGAGGACCGCGAACGCGCGATCGCGCGCCGCCGCGCAGGACAGCAGCACATCATGGCAGGCGTCGTCGATGGGCACGGCCGTGACGTCATCCCCGAGCCTGGCCGACAGCCTGACCATGGAGCCGACATCGAGCACGCTGTCACTGCGCCGCATTTCCTCCAGGCTGGCCTTCCCGCCCGAGCTCCGCGCCGCGCACACGACCAGGATCGGCACCTGGATGCCCAGTCCGGCCCGCACCCGGCGCTGCCCGTCGTGCACGGCCGCCAGCCAGTCCAGCCGCAGCCGTGTCCCCGCGGTCGACTTCCAGTCCTTGTTGAATTCCCACTCTCCGCCGTAGTCGACGTGCAGGCTCTGCCCGTAGCGGCCGGACATGCCGCGCGGGAAGGCGGCCGCGGGCCTGCGCGCCGTGATGAGCCGCAGCGTCGGGTTCAGCACCGCCTGGACGCCGGGCGGCACGCCCGTACTCAGGAACGGGCTGTTCAGGAACAGGCCGGTCACCCGGCTCCCGGCACCGGAGCCAGCCGCGGCCGCCAGCCACAGCGCGGCGATGAGACCGCCGGTCGAGTGGCCGCTCAGCAGCAGGCGGCCGTTCCCGTCGGCGTTGCCTATGATGTCGGCCGCGGCGTCTATCTCGGGAAAGTAATCGCCGATGGCATGGCACAGATTCCGGGTTTGGCCGGGCTGGCAGGCGCGGCCGCACTTACGGATGTCGAGGGCGTAGAAATTGACGCCGCGGGCGGTGAAGAACTCCGCGACGTGCCTGTGGAAGAAATAGTCGTTGTAGCCAGGCAGGTAGAGAACCGCGCGCCCGCCGCCGCGATCCCGGCCGGCGCCTGCCGCGCCCGCCCGGTAGCGGATGAGCGTGGCGACGACGGGACCTTCGAAGTCCTCGCCGAGCGGCAGGTCCAGGGCTTCGTAGGGGGTGCCGAGCACGTCCGTGCGCGCCGCGGACCAGATGTCCACGCGCCTCATTAGTCGGCCTGCTCCAACGCGGTCTGCATCGGCCGGAACTTCACCTGGGTCTCGGCTAGTTCGGCGGCCGGGTCGGAGCCCGCCACGATGCCGCACCCGGCGAACAGCCGCGCCCGGTTCCCGGCGAGCTGCGCGCAGCGCAGCGCGATGCCCCACTCGCCGTTCCCGTTCGTGTCCATCCAGCCGACCGGGCCGGCGTAGCGCTCCCTGTCCATGCTCTCGAGTTCTCTGATCAGCTCGACCGCGGCGTCCGTCGGGGTGCCGCCGACCGCGGCGGTGGGGTGCAGCGAGCCCGCCAGGGCGAGCGCGGACCGGTCGACGGCGAGCGTGCCATGCACCCGGGTCGCGAGGTGCTGCACGTTGGCGAACCTGACCAGCTCGGGCACCGTGGACAGTTCGAGGGTCAGGCACAGCGGGGCGAGCGCCTCGCGCAGGGACGCGGCGGCGTATCGGTGCTCCTCGTTCTCCTTGGCCGAGCCGACGAGCTCCGCCGCGAGCCTGGCGTCCGCGGCGGCGCTCGCGCCGCGCGGCATCGTGCCCGCGAGGACCAGCGAGCTCACCTCGCGGCCGTCCCTGCGGATCAGCAGCTCGGGCGTCGCGCCGACCAGCCCGGCGCAGGCGAACGTGTAGCAGTCCGGGTACCTGGCGGCCAGCCGGCGCAGCAGCACCCGGGCGTCGACCGGCGCGGCGGCGGACGCGTGCAGGTCCCGGGCGAGCACCACCTTGCGCAGGTCGCCCCGGGTGATCCGGCCCACAGCCGTGGCGACCGCCTGCTCCCACTCCAGCGCCGACAGCGACCCGTCGTGCCATCTGATTTGTTCCGGCGCGGTCAGCGCCCGCTGCCGCGCCGCGTGCCACGCGGGCTCGCCCGCGGGGGTGATCGTGGTCAGCCACCCGGTGCCGCTGCCATCACGCCCGAGCACCGCGCGCGGGACGATGAGCACCGAGCCTTCTGAGCAGTCGCCGAACGTGAAGCTGCCGAACGCGACAAGCCCGGATCCCCTGCGCCCGGCCTCGTCCCGGACGTCCGCGCCCTCGAACACCTCGCGCAGCCACTTCTCGCCGACGGTGAACCTGTCCTCGCCGGCGGGCAGTGTCACCCGGGCCGCCTCGCCCCATCCCGCCAGCCCGGTCCCGTGCCGAATCCACGCGAGGGCGGCTGGCTCGGGAAGCCTGCTGAGCAGATCGCCCGGATCGGGGACCACCGTGCAGCGCACCACGAGGTGCTCGCCTCCGTAGTCCCCGCCCGGCTGTCCGTCGGTGTCGCGATAGTTCCCGTACGGCTCCGCCATGAGAGGCAATTGTAATGGTCAGGTAAGGAATGGCGGCCGAGTGGCCGGGCCGCCGCTCCTTTGCGTCGCTCGATTCCTCCCGCTCACCCCCCGGCTCACCCCCCCGCCGCCTGCGCGGTCAGTCTTTCGGCGCGAGCATCCGGGCCATCGCGGGAAGCACGCCTGGCGCGACCCGGCAGTACACCCAGGTGCCCCTGCGCTCGGAGATAATCAGGCCCGCCTCCCTGAGCTTCTTCAGGTGATGGCTGACCGTCGGCTGTGACACTCCCACGTTCTGTATGTCGCACACGGAGGCTTCTCCGCTGTGGTGCGCGGCGACCCGGGAGAAGAGCCGCAGCCGAACCGGGTCGGCGAGCGCCTTGAACATCCCGGCCATGCGTTCGGCGTCTGCGGCCGAAAGCTCCGCCGCGCCGAGCGGCGGGCAAGGAAACTCAGCGACGGGTTCGGCGATGAGTTCCATCGGATTCGTCATGGGTAAATACTTACGCGCACCGGGGTCTCCTGCTACCGATCCGGCGATAACGTGACATCACGTATATCTAAGGCTCCCTGATGACCCGGATACCCTATTCACCGCGCATTCTTTCGGCGGTGGCCTCCGCCGGCGTGGGATCCACTATCGCGGTCGGCTTCCCGGCGCGGAATCCGCCAGCCTGGCGAGTTTCCGCTGCTAGCCTTCGTTTTCGTGCGCCTTAGCCCGCCTTAGCCGACCCCGGGCCCCGACTCGCTCCACTGTCATGTCGGGCGGCGCGACGCGATAAGTAGCAAGTTCTCCTATACGGCCCAAAAGGGCTACCCGGCAGTAACGCCCGAAAGGCCGCCCGCGCCGCCGGCGTATATTCTGTGACCGTTCCCATTTGCCTCGTGACCTGCTGCGACTCGCCAGCCGCCGCCCCGGCCACCGCCACCCGCCCGGCTCGCGATTCCCGGCTCCCGTTTCATACTCCGGCCCCGGCTCCCGTTTCACCCCCCTACCCCCGGCCCACGGTTCCCGTTTCTCCCGGCCCGCCGCACGCCGCGGCCTGTCTTGCTGCCGGGTTGGCGGCGGCGGCGGCCGGGTCCGCCAGGCAGGGGACTGACCACCATAATCCCGGCAAATCGGACCCAGGGCTCTGTCTCACGTCTTGGGAAGGTCGCGTCCTGGTAACGCGCCGATCTGCCGCTAGCGGGGGCCGCCCTGGCAGCACTCAGCCGGATAAATGTGACAGTCAGCCGCCTATAACCGGCTCGATGCCACATTCATCCGCCGCGGGCCGGGACATGGCGGCGACCGGGAACCGGGCAGATTGTGACATACAAGATAAATCGCTCACGAGTGGATGCCGTGAGCGAGGCGAGCAGGCCGTTACGATCACGTGATTCGGGCCAGAGCCGCCCCCGCGCGGCGGACGACGCTCCACGGGCAACCTCCGCGAGCCCCAAGGGTAACAGGAGAGGCTGTCGTTACAGGAGGCTGAGCTGCTCGTGGCCCGCTGGAACTGTCGGCGGCGTCGGCGGCGTCGGCGGCGCCGACGTCCGGACGGCGGGGGAGCGGGGCAGCGCCCGCGCCTGGCGCGGGCCGCGGCGGCCGACGCCGTACCGGTCGGCCAGCTCCCGGACCTGGGCGGCGATCCCGGCCTGGTAGTCCTTTGGCGCGTACGCGCCACGCCGGTAGAGCGCGGCGTAGCGGCCCACGAGGTCCGGGTGCGCGCCGCGCAGCCAGCCAAGAAACCACTCCCTGGCGCCCGGCCGCAGGTGCAGCACGATCGGGGTCACATGGCTGGCTCCCGCCTCCGCGATCTGTTTCACGGCCGCGGCGAGCTGGGCGGGAGAGTCCGACAGGTACGGCACGACAGGGCCCATCAGCACCCCGCAGGGCAGCCCGTTGTCGTTGAGCGTGGCGCAGGCCTGCAGGCGCCGTTCAGGAGCCGGCGTGCCCGGCTCGATGGCCCGCCACAGCGACTTGTCGACAAAGGCCGCCGAGACGTTCAGTCCGACGTCGGTCACCTCGGCGGCCTCAAGGAGCAGGTCCAGGTCGCGCAGGATCAGCGTGCCCTTGGTCAGGATCGAGAACGGGTTGGCCGCGTCCCGCAGCGCGGCGATGATCCCGCGCATGAGCTGGTAGCGGCCTTCGGCCCGCTGGTAGCAGTCGACATTCGTGCCCATCGCGATGTGCTCGCCGGTCCAGCCAGGCGAGGCGAGCTTCTTGCGCAGCAGCTCGGGCGCGTTGACCTTGACGACCACCTTGGTGTCGAAGTCCCGCCCGGCGTCCAGGTCCAGGTAGGTGTGCGTATTGCGGGCGAAGCAGTTGTGGCTCACGACGCCGTTCGCGATGAAGTCGCCTGTGCCTGTCGTGATGTCGAACATCGGCAGCTCGATCCCGAGCGGCTCGATCGCAGCCACCCGCAGCCTGGCGTCGCCCTTGAGCGCCGCGCCCTCGATCGACCGCTTCCGCGTGATCGCCGGATCGGTGGCGTGGAAGAACCGCATCACCTCCCGCAGGCCGCCGCGCAGCCTCACCACGGCAAGTCCGTCCGGCCTGTCCGGCGGTTCCAGCACGTGGTCGAAGCCCAGCACGTCCAGCGCGCGCGTGGTCCACGTGATGATCTGCGGATCGGTGCTGGATACCCGCCAGGTACCCCTGCTGTGCGAGCCCTCGGCGTCGAAGATGCCGGCCAGGAAGCCGTGGAACCAGTCCTCGCACGGGCAGGTGGGCCACGCGATCAGGTGCTCGATTGCCCGCACGTTTCCCCGCGACGCGGTCGCGGTCGCCCGGACGGCCCCGCGCGCCTGGCCGGCGAGGGCGAGGTCGGCCTCCGTGGCGAGAATTCCGAACGTGCCCAGGTAGCGGCGGGTGCGGGTCAGCGCCTCTGTATCGGCCAGGGCAAGACCGAACCGGCATGCGTCGCCGCGCGGGCGGCGGCGATGTCCGAGGCTGGCGTCCCCCCCGATCATGCCGCACAGGTAGCCGCGCCGGTACTGGGTGCTGTCCTTGGGCGGGTCGGCGAAGGCGCCGACGCCCATGAGCTTGTTGCTCGGGGTCAGGAACGGACGCTGCTCCGGTCCCTGCCCGGCGCCGGTCACGTGCTTCCAGCCGCGCTCGGTCAGGAACCGATGGTCGGCGCTCGTGACCAGCCGCGTGCCGTCCGCTAGCGTGATCCGGTAGGCGGGCTTGACCGTGGACCAGTGCGCCAGCACCTCCGTGACCGCGTAGCGGCGGCAGGGTCCGTCCTGCACCGTGCCGTAGATCGCATCACCCACGCGAACATCCGCGATCGGTCTAGTGGTTCCATCCCCCATCAGAATCGGTGTTTCACCCCATGCGCAGTAGACGCAAGAATGCTGGCATCCGCGGTACGGGTTGATCGTCCAGCGGAACGGCATCCTGGAGGCCTCGGGGACGCGGCTGACGATCGACTTCGCCTGGATCTCGTAGAACGTCATGCCGCGGAAGCCCGGCGTGTCGAACGTGCGCACCACGGCGCCGCGTTCGAACATCGGCACCTGTCCGCCGTCGTCTGGCGAGGCGGAGCCGGCCACGGCATCGAGTCGCAGGTTGTCCCAGCGCATGGACCTAAGCCTAGAACGACTATTCGATCTTGGCAAACACGTGTTCGGTTCCACGGACACCGCTGGCGCCGTCACTACTCCCTGATGCAAGAGGTGACACAGTCCGTAGCGATGGCTGAGGTGTTGCAAAAAGAGCGGGGAACAAAGTCAGAACGATTGGATAAAGCTGCCTCCGTGGGGGATAGTAAGAGAGTTCCCAGTAGCGCGCGGAACATGGAGGTATGGCGCCATGGCGCTGTCAATGGACGAGCAGCGCATCCTCGCCGAGATCGAGCGGCGGCTTTCGGCCGAGGACCCGGGTCTTGCTGCGCGGCTGTCCTCGTTCCGGCGGCCAGGGCCGCCCGTCAGGCTCCGTTCCACCCGGGGACGGGTCATCGGGTCGCTGTTCACGGTCGCGGTGGTGGCCGTCATCTCGATGATGGTGTACGTCATGGTTCCCTTCCGCGCGCACGCACTCAAACAGTCGACCACCCCCCAGGCGTCAGGCACCCCGGGGATCAGCGCGCCCGCGAAGACCGGGCCGCCAGCGGGCCTCACCAGCGCGCGGGCCACCGTGCCGGCCGGGACGTCCGGCACCGGCCAGGCGACGACGAGGGCCACGACGACCAGCGCGGCGATAACCAAGGCCGCGACTCCCAAGCCGGGCAGCCACCCGGCCGCGCGCAGCGCCAGCCCGACGGCGCCGAGCAGGGCACCGGTCCCCGTCCATACGTAACGAGTCGCGCCAGAGCTGGACCAGGTACCGCTCCACTCCCTCAAGCTTGCGTTTCTCGCGCTGGAACTCATCGCTCAGCGGGTCCTTGTGCTGGGAGAACAGGTCCTCGTACAGCTGCACCACCGCCTCGCGGTGGCGCGCGTACACGCGTACCTCGTAGTCGCCAACCCCGCCGGACAGGCGCAGCCGCGATACGGCGGGCCCCACCGACCCCATGTCGACCGACAGTTGCCCGCGCAAGTACAGCCGCGCCTTGCCCTCCTCATCCCAGGCGTCGGGCAGCAGCGGCTGGCCGTCCCACTCCTCGAGCACCAGCCGGACATCGATATCCTGCTGGAGGCTGCCTACCAATAGCTGCTCGCGGCTGCCGGACACCAGGACGCCGATCGGCGGCAGCGGCCCGCCGGGGGCGTCAGGGTCGACCTCAGGGTCGTGAATGCGGAACATGCGGCGGTCGGGGGAAATGGGCATGACCAGCTGGAGTAGCCTGCGGCTTAGGTATCCCCCCTCGGGCACGCCGCCACCTCACTAATCACGCATGTAACAAAGTTCGCAGCCGGCAATCACGGCACCTGGCACAAATGTAGACCGAGACATCCCGGTGCGAGGGCAGAACTCACGCGGACGACTTCCGTGCTCACTAATGCGTGACCTATTGACTACTAGCCGCACCCATGTAGTGTCATATCCGGATATAACACTCGCCGACCCCCCTAGGCGGTGCGCAATGCATTCGGTTTCCGCTGCCCAAGTGCAACTACAGAACGTGTCTAATCAATCACCATCCGCAGCCATCGGGGGCGGCAAGCGCGCCGTCGTGCTCGCGGTCTGCTGCAGCGCGCTGTTCATGGTCGGCCTGGACAACACGATCGTCAACGTCGGGCTGCCCGCCATCGGCCGCACGCTGCACACCACGGTCGCGGGCCTGCAGTGGACGGTCGCCGGGTACACGATCGTGCTCGCCAGCCTGCTGATGTTCTCCGGCGCGGCCGCCGACCGGATCGGCCGCCGCACGATCTTCCAGGTCGGCCTGTCGCTGTTCACGATGGGCTCCTGGCTGTGCAGCCTGGCGCCGAGCCTCGCCTGGCTCATCGGGTTCCGTGTGCTGCAGGGGGTCGGCGGGTCGATGCTGAACCCGGCGGCGCTTGGCATCATCACGAACACCTTCACCACGCCGTCCGAGCGGGCGAAGGCCATCGGGGTGTGGGACGGGGTGTTCGGCCTGTCGATGGCGCTCGGACCGGTGGCCGGCGGCATCCTCATCAACGTCGGCGGCTGGCGCAGCATCTTCTGGGCGAACATCCCCGTCGGCCTGGCCGCGATCGCGCTGACCGCGCTGTTCGTGCCCGAGTCGCGCGCCGAGCGCGGCCGCCGCGCCGATCCCGTGGGCCAGGTCCTCGTCATCGTGATGCTCGCCGCGCTCGCCTACGCGATCATCCAGGGCCCGGGCTACGGCTGGTTCTCGCCGCAGATCACCGGGTTCTTCGTGCTGTCCCTGACCGCGCTCGGCCTCCTGCTGCGGTACGAGCCCCGCCGCCGCGAGCCGCTCGTCGACTTCCGGCTGTTCCGCAGCGTGCCGTTCAGCGCGGCCAACATGACCGCGGTGTGCGCGATCGCGGCGACCGCCGGGTTCCTCTTCCTCACCACGCTGTACCTGCAGGACGTGCGCGACTTCTCGGCGGCGCGGGCCGGCCTGACGATCTTGCCGATGCCGGTGACGATGGCGCTGTGCGCCCCGCTGTCCGGCCGGATCCTCGCCAGGCGCGGCCCGCGCATCCCGCTGGTGGTCGCCGGCACCGCGCTCACGCTGTCGAGCGCCGCGCTGTCCCGGCTTTCCTTCACGTCGGGCCCGCTGTTCCTGATCGCCACCTACGGCCTGTTCGGCATCGGCGTCGGCATGGTGAGCTCGGCGATCACCAACGGGGTCATGTCGGGCGTGCCCAAGTCCCAGGCCGGCGTCGCGTCCGGGATGAACTCCGCCAGCCGCCAGCTCGGCACCTCACTCGGCGTGGCCATCGTCGGCTCGGTGCTCGCCGCGTCGCTGCGCGGCTCGCTGCACGCGGGGTTCCTCGGCGCCGCGCACGCGAGCTGGTGGGTGATGGCGGGCTGCGGCTACGCCGTGCTGCTGCTCGGCATCATCTCCACGACCGCATGGGCGAAGGCCACGGTCGCGCGGGCAGCCCCGGAGTCCTTACCGGCGCCGTCCCGTGCCGATAACAGCAAGAGGCGGGGCGGCTAACCGCCGCAGCCGCACGCGCCGCCGCAGCAGCCTCCGCCGCCCCCGGCCGGGGTACGGCCGCCCGCCATCCCCCCGACAGCCACCGTGGACAGCAGCTTGACGGTGTCGTCGTGGCCCTGGGGGCAGGTGCACGGCGCCGACGACTCGCTCATCGGCCGGGTCAGCTCGAACGTGTCGCCGCAGGCACGGCAGCGATACTCATAACGTGGCACGGAAGGGATTTTACCCGGTCACCGGCTCATTTTCAGCATCAGGAACGGGCCGTGGCCCCTCTTCCCCGAAAATGAACTGCTTTCCGCGGAACCACGACACGACCGCGCCGAGCAGCGACATCACCGCTGCCGCGGTGAACACGATCATCAGCCCGTGGTGGAACGGCCCCGAGATGAGGTCGGGGAAGAACTGCCGTCCGGTCAGCACCGCGACGTCGCTGCCGGGCAGCGTGTGCAGCAGGCCGGTCGGCCCGAGCAGGTTCCGCACCGGGTTGTAGCCGAGCATCGCGGCGAACACGGTGGACACCGGCGGCAGGTGCGCGATCGAGCTCGCCTGCGCGAGCGGGACGCCACGCGCGGTGAGCCCGGCGGTCAGCGTGCGCGGCAGCGTGTCCGCCAGGCCCGCGATCATCAGCGAGAAGAAGATCCCGATCGACAGCGACATGCCCGAGTTCTGGAAGGTCGACCGCATGCCGGACGCCGCGCCGCGATGGTGGGCCGGGACGCTGGACATGATCGCGGAGGTGTTAGGCGAGGTGAACAGGCCGGAGCCTACCCCGTTGCCGAAGATGATCAGGGCGAACGCCCAGTACGGGAAGTCGACAGGCAGCAGCATGAGGCCCACGAAGCACGCGCCGGCCACCAGCAGGCCGGCGGTCGCGAACGGGCGCGAGCCGTACCTGTCCGACAGCACGCCCGACAGCGGGCCCGCGAGGAGGAACCCGCCGGTCAGCGGCAGCATGTAGATGCCCGCCCACAGCGGGGTGACGGTGAAGTCGTAGCCGTGCAGCGGCAGCCAGATCCCGGCCAGCCAGATGACCAGCATGAACTGCAGGCCGCCGCGCGCGATCGCGCCGAGCAGGCTGGCGATGTTGCCGGCCGCGAACGCGCGGATCCGGAACAGCTTCAGCCGGAACATCGGGTCGGCGACCTTGCTCTCCACGACCACGAAGGCGGCGAGCAGCGCCACCCCGAGGGCGAGCCCGCCGATCACCATCGGGCTGCCCCAGCCGGTGGCGGACGTGCCGTAGGGGCGGATGCCGTAGGTGATCGCGGTCAGCAGCAGCCCGGCCCCGATGGCGAACGTGACGTTGCCGGCCCAGTCGATGCGGGCCTTGCGGGTGCTGGCGATCTCCCGCAGGCTCTTGTACGCCCACACGGTGCCGAACACCCCGAACGGCACGTTGATCCAGAAGATCGCCCGCCAGTCCCAGGCCGCGAGCAGCCCGCCGAGCAGCAGGCCGACGAACTGGCCGGAGATGCCCGCGATCTGGTTGACGCCGAGCGCCATGCCGCGCTGGCCGGCCGGGAACGCGTCGGTGATGATCGCGGCCGAGTTGGCCATCAGCATCGCGCCGCCGAACGCCTGGACGACGCGCCAGCCGATGAGCCACAGCGCCCCGTTCGGGCCCTGCGCGGGGTCGAAGCTCAGCGCGACGGAGGCGAGCGTGAAGACGACGAAGCCGAGGTTGTAGATCTTCACCCGGCCGAAGATGTCGCCGAGCCTGCCGAGGGTGACCACGAGCACGGACTGCACAAGCAGGTAGCCCATGATCATCCACAGCAGGTACGAGACGTTGCCGGGGGTGAGCGGGTTCAGGTTGATCCCGCGGAAGATCGCGGGCATCGAGACGATCACGATGGACGCGTCGATCGTCGCCATCACCATCGCGAGCGTGGTGTTGGACAGCGCCACCCACTTGTACGCCCGGCCCCGCCCGGCGCCGTCCGGGTCTTCGCTCAGCGAGCCGCCGTTGAAGGACTCGCCGCCGCCCGCCGCCTGCTCGCTCGCCGTTGTCGCCACGTCTACCCAGCATAGTGGGTAGTTGCTTAATGGCAACTATTATGCGTGCTAACGATCGCGGTGGTGAGCGTAAGGCGCGCTTACTCCCGCGCGCTAGCCCTGTTCCGGCTGCACCGCGGCGAGGATCTGGTTGACCGTGTCCTGGATCTGCCGCTGCCTGCCCGGCATGTCCTTGCTGGCGAAGTTGTCAAGGATGTCGAGCACCTGGTCCTGGCTCCTGAGCATGTCCAGCTGCTGCTTGGCCATCTCGTGCAGCGCGATCAGCGTCTCATGGTCCGCAAGCGCCCGCCGGTCGCTGGCGGCCTGCGCGCGGTTCGCGCTCACCTGCAGCGAGATCATGATCGACAGCTGCGGCAGGTTCAGGATCGTCAGCAGCAGCGGCCACGGCGTCTTGTCGAACCCGACGATGTTGCCGAGGAACAGCCACGCGACGATGCCGATCGTGATGAACAGGAACACCCACATCGACCCGCAGACCTTGTTCACCGCGTCCGCGATCTTGTCAAGCAGGCTGGTGCCGCGGACGTGCTGGGAGAGCACGAGCTTCGGCTTGTGCTCCTCGGGCGCGGCGCGGATCTGCAGGGCCCGGTCGTGCACCTCCGCGGTGGCGTGCGCGATCGCGCGGCGCGCGGCGCCGTCGCTGTGCGGCCGGGGAATGGGATGGAACGGTTCAGCTGCCGTAGCGTCCGGCGTGCCCGGCGCGTCGGTCGTCTGCGTCATGGACTCCTCCAGGGGTTGCGCTTCCCGGCACGGTAGCGCACCATCCTCGCAGGCCGCACCGGCTCAGCCGGTTGCCGGCTAAGGGAACGACGGGAGGAAGACCGATTTCGTGGTCAGGTAGGCGGCCATGCCCTCAGGGCCGTACGCGCTGCCCCGGCCGCTCGCGCCGCGACCGCCCCATGGCGAGCCGATGTCCGGTTCGTACACGTTGACGCCGAACGTCCCGACCCTGGCCTGCCGCGCGATGTCGAGGCCGCGCTGCGGGTCGCCGGTCCACACGGTCGCCGCGAGCCCGAAACCGTCGTTGGCGAACGCCACCGCCTCCGCTTCGTCCCGGTACCTGATCACGGTCGCGACCGGCCCGCAGATCTCCTCCTGCGCGATCGGCATCACGGGGGTCACGTCGGCAAGCACGGTCGGCTCGTAGAAGTACCCGCGCACCGGCGACGCGGGGCGCCTGCCGCCGGCCACGACCCGCGCCCCGGACGTCACGCCCGCGCGGACCCGGCACTCGACGTCGGCGCGGCGCCGTGAGGAGGCCAGCGGCCCCATCGTGGTCGACTCGGCGAGCGGGTCCCCGATCACCAGGGACCCCGCCTGGGACGTCAAGGCGTCGAGGGCGTCGTCGTACAGCTGCTCGGGCACGAGCACCCGCGACATCGCGAAGCAGGTCTGGCCCGAGTTCGCGAAGCACAGGCCGCCCAGGCTCGCCGCCGCCTTCCCGAGGTCCGCGTCGTCGAGCACGATCGCGGCGGACTGGCCGCCGAGTTCGAGGCTGGCCGGCTTGAGCTCGGCGCCGCAGATGGAGGCGATCCACCGCCCCTGCTTGGCGGGCCCGGAGAACGCGACCGTGTCCACGCCCGGGTGCCTGGCCAGCATGCCGGCCGCCTGGTGCGTCCCGGTCACGAGGTTGAACACGCCGGGCGGGAAGTCGGCCGCCTCGAACGCCTCGGCCAGGATGTAGGCCGACAGCGAGGTCGCCGCCGCGGGCTTGAGCACGATCGTGCACCCCGCGGCAAGCGCCGGCGCGAGCTGGCTGAACGCCAGCATGATCGGGTAGTTCCAGCTGGCGATCACCGCGGCGACGCCGGCCGGCTCGCGGCGCACGACCGTGCGCCCGGCGAAGCTCACCGCGGTCCTGGTCTCCTCGGTGTCCATGTCGCGGGCGAGCTTCGCGTAATACCGCAGGATCGCGCACGGGGCCGCGGCGTTGTGCTGCCGCGAGTACGTGATCGGCATCCCCATCTCGGCGGTGACCAGCCGGGCGGCCTCCTCGGTGCGCGCCTCGAGCGCGGCCGCGAGCCGTTCGAGCGCGTCCGCGCGGTCGGCGGGATGGCACGTCGACCACTGGCCGTCATCGAAGGCACGCCTGGCGGACCGGACTGCCCTGTCCACGTCCACGCCAACGGCGGCGGGGACGGCGCCGACAACCTCCTCCGTGGCCGGGTTGATTATGGTGATCACGTCCGGAGATGCGGACCCCACCAGGCGACCTCCCGCGTAGATATCGCGGTACTCAAGCAACGGTCGGCCCCTTTCGGTATGAAAGTGCCTGATTATTTGCGCGCAGAGTGAGGATATGTCAAGTCCCCGTAACATAACGAAACCGCCGCGCAGCCTGGCGACGGTCTCCCTGAGCAGCCTGACCTCTCGCTCAAGCTCCGCCTGCCGGGCCTTCGCGTCCGCAGTGGAGTCCGCGAGAGCCTGCGCCTGTTCCCTGAGCCGTGCCACCTCCCTGTAGAGCGCGTCGAGGGCCGCGGCGGCGCCACCCGCGGCCGCGCCGCAGTGCGGGCATCGCGGGATACCCTCGGTATTCCCCTGTGGGCGCACGTCAGCCGGCATGACCGCCACTCCCCGGACCATTCGCCTGAAATGATGCAGACACTGCCACGCGGGCACGCGTCCGGCATCGTTGTCAGCGTCAATCCGGCGCGCCCGGGCGCTGTGCGCCGCCACAGCCAGCGCGGCCGCCGCGGCGCGAGTTCCATGTGGCAGGTTTCCCGAGGCCGACAACGGTGGTACAGATCCCTTTGTGGGGTCCCACAACCAAAAGCCAGCACAACGTCGTATAGTGCAGTGATCATGCCGGAGACGATGCCGGCCGGTAGCCGGCTCAACATTGCGCCGACTCCCCGGGAGGGGACCGCCCCCCCGCGGGACGTCGACAAGGAAAACTCTGTCCTGCGCGAGCTCGTGACCGTGTACCGCCACCTGTCGGGTCTGGCGATGCAGGACGCCGACCTCGCCGGGGTCGTGCAGCTCATCTCCGAGCGCGCGTCGGCGACCGTCGCGGTCGTCAGCCAGCTCATGGACGTGATGACGGCCGCCTCGCCGGGGCTGCCCCCTGACAAGGCCGCCGCCCTCGTCCGCGACCACGTGGTCCACCCGCGGCTCGGCCAGGTGCTGCGCGCCTCGCGGCTGAGCCAGCGCGCGCTGCGGCTGCCGAACGTCGGCGGGGTTCCCGCCATCATCGTGGCGCCCATCCTTGTCGGCGACGAGGTGCCGTCCTACCTCATTACCCTCGACCCGGCGGAGGAGTCCTTCGGCGAGGACATGAGCCTGCTGGTGACCGAGCACGCCGCGACGATCTGCGGCGTCATACTCGGCCGCGAGCGGGTGGTGGCCGCCGCGGCGCGCCGGGTCCGCGACGATCTCGTGGAGGGCCTGCTGCTTGGCCGCGGCAGGGACGCAGGCGACGCCGCCCGCTGGGCGGCGCACCTGGGCTACGACCCGACCAGGCAGCACAACGTGGCGGCGATCGCCTTCGAGCTTCCGCCGTCGCGGGCCGCGGATGCCGAGGCGCTGCGGCAGCGGATCAGGGAGAGCATCGAGCACTTCATGACGACCCGCGCGCCGGACGCGATCGTCTCCGCGCGCGAGGCCGAGGTTGTCGTGGTGGCCGCGGCGACCCCCGATCCGCGCAAGCTCGGGCAGGCGTGCCTGGCGCGCCTGGCCGAGCTGTTCCCCGGCGCGAAGGTCGTCATCGGGATCGGCGGCCCCTGCCGTGACCCGGAGGAGATCGCCAGGTCCTACGACCAGGCACACCGGACCACGCAGACGCTGTGGCGGCTCGGCAGGACCGGCGCCGTCGCGGCGTTCGAGGACCTGGGCATCCACCGGCTGCTGCTGCAGGTGCCTGACCTGAACGAGCTGCGGTCGTTCGCCGCGGAGGTGCTCGGCAAGCTCAGCGAGCACGAGCACGAGCACAAGTCCGAGTACCTGTCCACCCTCGCCTGCTACTTCCGCGAGAACAACAGCCCGCAGCGGGCGTCGCGGCTGCTGCACGTGCACCCGAACACCGTGGCGTACCGCATCAAGCGGATCGAGGAGATCACCGGGCTGCGGCTCGACAACTACAGGGACCGGCTGATCGCGCAGGTCGCGCTCGAGATTCTCGACGCTCTTCCTGAGGCACAGTGAATTCCGGAGGCACGGTAATGATGCCGGAGGCACAGTGATGACCCGTGGTCCTGCTTCGGCGGTGCGCCAGCTGCTATCCGGCCAGCGGGTGCTGGTCTGCGACGGCGCGATGGGCACCATGCTGCACGCGGCCGGCGCCGCGCTCGACCGGTCGCTGCCTGAGCTGAACCTGTCCGATCCCGGGCTGGTCGCGACCATCCACGACAGCTACCTGAGCGCGGGCGCGGACATCATCCAGGCCAACACGTTCGGCGCCAACCGGCTCTGGCTGGGCGACCACGGGTTCCCCGACAAGGTGGACGAGATCAACCGGGCGGGGGTGCGCCTGGCCAGGGCCGCGTGCGAGCGGTCCGAGCGGCCCGTGCTCGTCGCCGGCTCCGTCTCGCCGGCGGTGACCGCGCTGCAGCGGCGCCGGGTCGGCTCAGCCGAGCGCATGGAGGTGCTCCGTGAGCAGATCCAGGCGCTGGTCGCCGACGGCGGCGCGGACCTGCTGATCCTGGAGACGTTCGGCTACCTGGACGAGCTCGTCGAGGCGGTGTCCGTGGCCGCGTCGGTGTGCGACGTGCCGCTCATCGCCCAGGCCACGTTCGCCGACGACGCGCACACGCTGGGCGGCGAGACCCCGCGCGAGGTCGCCTCGGTGCTCGGCTCCATGCCGGTCGCGATGCTCGGCACGAACTGCACGGTCGGCCCGCAGCGGATGCTCGCGGTCGCCGAGGACCTGGTGCGCTACGCGAGCGTGCCGGTCAGCGCGCAGCCCAACGCCGGGCAGCCGCGCCGGGTCGGCCCGCGCACGTTCGAGTTCAGCATCGACGGCGGGTACTTCGCCCGGTACCTGGGCCGGTTCGCCGACGCCGGGGTGACGCTGGTGGGCGGCTGCTGCGGCACCACGCCGACGCACATCCGGGCGGCGGCCGAGGCGGTGCGGACACTGTCCAGGCCCGCTGAGACGTCGGGCGGGGTCGCCGCGGCGGGCGCGCCCGCCGCGGCGCGCGGAAACGTGGGCAGCCTGGCCGACCAGCTGGCCGCGGGGCGGTTCGTGGTGGCGGCCGCGATCACGCCGTCCCCTGGCGGCTGGGCGGGCGATGCCGAGCAGGCGGCGGCCGTCCTGCAGTCGCACGGCATCGGGCTGGTCGCGGTGCAGCCGCGCGAGAACGCGCGCACGCACATGGACTCGCTCAACATGGCGCTGCAGCTGCAGCAGCGGGTCGGCGTCGAGACGATCGCGACCGTGACCACCTGGGACCAGACGATCATGTCGCTGCAGGCCGACCTGCTCGGCGCGCACGCGCTCGGCATCAGGTCCGTGGTGTCCACCACGGGCAGCCCGCCGGTGCTCGGCGACTACCCGGCGGTGGACGGCACGTGGGAAGTGGACTCGGTGGGGCTCACCGCGCTGCTCGCGGGGCTGAACGCCGGCCGCGACTCCAACGGGCTCGCGTTCACCATCCGCACCTCGTTCTGCATCGGGGCCAGGGTGAACCCCGGCGCGCGCGACCCCGACGCCGAGATCGCCAGGGCGCACGCCAAGATCCGCGCGGGCGCGCAGTTCCTGATCTGCCGGCCGGTGTACGAGCTTGACTCCCTGTCCAGGCTGGTCGACGCGCTTGACGGCACGGGCGTCCCGCTGCTGCTGTCGGTCACGCCGTTGCGCTCCTTCGAGGACGCGGACTACCTGGCGCACGAGGTGCCCGGCGTCACGATCCCGGCCAGCACGCTCGAGGTGCTCGAGAAGGCCGGCCGGGGCGCCGCGCGCGCGGCCGGCCTCGAGCTCGCCTCGGGGCTGCTCGCGAAGTCCAAGTCCATGGTCAGCGGCGTTCTGCTCGCCGCCCCTGACGACGACGCGGCCGCTCTTGTCCCGCTGCTTGCCGCCCTCGGCTGAGGTCGTGGCGCACCGCCCTGCTGAGTGGCATGCTTACCGGGGTGGAAGGAAAAACGACCCGTAGAGCCTTCCTCGGCCTGGCGGCAGCCGGCCTGGCCGGAGCGGCCGGGGCCGCCGCGGTCGTGTCCAGGATGCGGTCGCACCCCGCCACACCCGAAGAAGAGCACCCGCTGGCGCTCACCGCGCGGCCGTGGCGCAACCCGGTGCCGGAGAACTCGCTGCCAGGCGACCCGAACTGGGAGATCACCAACCTCGGCGCCGAGCACGAGATCGAGGGATACGCGGGCAAGGCCAGCGTGCTGAGCGGCGAGTCGTTCCCGCTGTTCGTCTCCACGACGTCGTCCGGCTTCCGGGTGACCGCGTTCCGGCTGGGCTGGTACCAGGGCGACGGCGCGCGCAAGGTCTGGCAGTCGGGCGCGCTGCGCGCCGGCACCCAGAAGAGCCCGGGATTCGTCGAGGCCACCAACACCGTGCAGACCGACTGGGACCCGGTCCTGCAGGTGCCGACCGGCGACTGGCCCGCCGGCGCCTACCTGCTGCGCCTGGACGCCGACTCGGGAGCCCAGCGGTACGTGCCGGTCACCGTCCGGTCGGAGACCACGTACGGCAAGGTCGTGCTCAAGAGCTGCGTGCAGACCTGGCAGGCCTACAACACCTGGGGCGGCTACGACCTGTACGTCGGGCCGGACGGCGAGTACGGCGACCGGTCGCTCGCGGTCAGCATGGACCGCCCCTACGACCTCAACGGCGCCGACATGTTCCTCACCTATGAGCGCAACATCGTCAAGCTCGCCGAGCACATGACCGTGCTGGCGGGGGGACTTGACCTCGCCTACGTGGGCAGCGTGGACATCGCCGCCGACCCGCACCTGCTCGACGGCGCGAGCGCGCTGGTCTCCATGGGGCACGACGAGTACTGGACCCCCGCGGAGCGCGCCAACGTCACGGCGGCCAGGGACAGGGGAGTGAACCTGGCGTTCATGGGCGCGAACGCGATGTTCCGCCGGACCCGGCTGTCCAAGACCCCGCTCGGCGACGCCCGCCTCGTCATCTGCTACAAGACCGACTACACGCAGGACCCGATGTACGGGGTGGACAACGCGCTCGTGACCAGCGACTGGCGCGACCCCCCTAACCCGGACCCGGAGTCCTCGCTCATCGGCACCATCTACGAGGGCTACCCTGTCGACGCCTCCTACGTGGTCGTCAGCCCGTCGAGCTGGGTGTTCAGGGACACCGGGGTGCGCGCGGGCGACAGCTTCCCGAACCTGGTCGGCGTCGAGTACGACCGGGTCGACCCGGCCTACCCGGTGGAGCGCCCGATCGAGGTGCTCTCCCACTCCCCGCTGACCTGCGAGGGCGCGAGCAGCTTCGGGGACTCCGCCTACTACAC
>JASHPP010000684.1 GCA_030038035.1 Trebonia sp. | reverse complement strand
CGCTCGCCAGGGCGCTGGCCATCGAGCCCCGGGTGCTGCTGCTCGACGAGCCGCTGTCCGCCCTCGACGCCAAGGTCCGCCTCCAGCTGCGCGAGCAGATCCGCAACCTGCAGCAGCGGCTGGGCACCACCACGCTGTTCGTCACGCACGACCAGGAGGAGGCGCTGTCCATGGCCGACCGGGTCGGGGTGATGCGCAGCGGCAAGCTGGAGCAGGTCGCCGCGCCCGGCGAGCTGTACTCCCGGCCGGCCACCGCGTTCGTCGCCGAGTTCGTCGGCACGATGAACCGGCTGCCCGGCGACCTGAACGGCCGCGGAACCGTCACCGTCCTCGGCGTCACCGTTCCCGTGCAGGACGGCGCCCCCGAGCCCGGCCCGGTCGACGTGCTTGTCCGCCCGGAAGGCCTGACGATCGAGCCCGCCCCTGACGGCAACGGCATCGTGTCCAACCGCACCTTCCTCGGCGCGAGCACCCGCGTGACCGTGCTGATCTCCGGCGACACGGAGATCCAGGTCGACGTGGCGAGCACCGCCGCCGCCGCGATGGTGCCTGGCACGGCCGTGCAGGTCGCCCTGCCGCCCACGCCGGTCCTCGTCGCGCCACGGAACACGTGAGCCCCGGGTTCCCTGCGGTCTGGCTGCGGCACAACTGCCCGTGCCCTGACTGCCGGGATCCGGGGACTGGCCAGCGGCTGATCGAGATAACCGATATCCCGAACGGGATCGCGGCGGCTGTCACGGCGCAAACGCCGGACGCGGTGGAGGTGACGTTCGCCCCGGGCGGGCACCGCGGCGTGTTCAGCCGCGCCTGGCTGGCGGCGCAGGCACGCGAGGAGCCGGACCCGCGCACGGAAGACGCCAAGGTGCTGTGGCCGCCCGGCCCGGCGCGAGCGCATGCCGCGGACTGGACGTCCTACGTCCGCCACGACGCGGTCTGGGAGCACTGCCTGGACGCGGTGGCGCGGTACGGCGTCGTGCTGCTGCGCGGCGTGCCCGCCGAGCCCGGCATGGTGGCGGCGGTCGCCGAGACGCTCGGGTACGTGCGGGAGACCAACTACGGGCGGGTGTTCGACGTCCGGGCCGAGCCGTCCCCGGCGAACCTGGCGTTCAC
This sequence comes from Trebonia sp., assembly GCA_030038035.1. Next base: position 10,250 of record JASHPP010000684.1, on the reverse strand, counting down.
CAGCCGCGAGATATCCCCGCACACGGACAACCCGTACCGGGACCCGGTGCCGACCCTGCAGCTGCTGCTCTGCCTGCGCGACGCCGCCGCGGGCGGCGAGACGGGCCTGCTGGACGGGTTCGCGGCGGCGGCGGCGCTGCGCTCGGCCGATCCGCAGGCATTCGGCGTGCTCAGCGGGACGCCGTGGCCGTTCGGATACAGCGATGACGACACGGAGCTACGGGCCTGCCAGCCCCTCATCGGCCTCAGCCCGCGCGGCCGGATCCGTGAGGTGCGGTTCAACAACCGGTCGATGCTGGCGCTCCGGCTGCCTGCCGCCGAGGCCGGGGCCGCGTACGCGGCGTACCGGGCATGGGCGGAGCTGCTCGCCCGGCCGGAATGCCTGCTGCGGCTGCGGCTGGCGCCAGGCGACTGCCTGATCCTGGACAACACCCGGGTGCTGCACGCCCGCTCAGCGTTCTCGGCCGCGGGGGAGCGGCACCTGCAGGGCTGCTACGCCGACCTGGACGGCCTGCTCAGCACGCTGGCGGTGCTCCGCCGGAGCCGGTAACTCCTGCGCTGGCTCGAGCGGAATGTAACCGTTGGCTTCCGGCGAGAAGATGAGGAACTCTTCCGCCCCTGACCTCGTCTTCCGGGTAATCGTCCTGCCACGAGGCCCACCATTCGCCGCGGCGGTCGCACAGTACGAAGACCCGGCCGTGCCCGGGCCGCGGGCTGCCGAGAAGCTGTTCACCCATCGCTGTATCCGCTCCCCGCCGGGTTTTCCCCGAGATCATCGTCATGGCCAAAGTGGTAGGTACCCTTGCCCACGTTAGTACGCCTTGTACCCGTTGGGCGTCCACTGGACCGTCTCTCCGGCTGGGACGTTACCGGCAAGATGGCTATTGCTCGCTCCGCCGACTGGGGTCCCAGCAGGGTACCTTGGTGTGTACAGGAGCCGGTTGCCTTCAAAGATCATGTCGACCACGGCGGCCGAGGACTCAAACCTGACCGGCAACCGGGGCCCGCGAAAGAAACGCTCAGAAGGGTTCTAGAACGGCTCACCGCAGACGATCAGAAACAGCGTTCAGTCATCCTGGGCGATCTCGCGGCCGTCGCGGTAAGCGAGAATGACCCGGAAGAGGCATGTCGGCTCGCAGAAATGGCCCTCGATCAGCTGGCCCGCACATGGTACGCAACTGGAATGGTTCGAGTGCGCGCGGTCCGCGGGTCGCTCTCACCGTGGGAATCTCTGCCGTGCGTGCGCAGGCTGGACGAAAGACTTTACGACTGGAACACTACGGTTAACGCGCTGGCGAGTTAACCCGCGCCACAATGTCCGGCAACTCGGCAAGCGTGGTCATGCGCCAGTCCGCCACCGCAGGCATCTCCGGGTGATGCTCCCATATGTAACCCCACGGGCCGCGAAGGATAAAAGCTGTTAGCATGCCGGCTGCCTTAGCAGGCTTCAGATCGTTATCCAGCCGGTCGCCTACATACAGGATTTCGCCTGCCGCGAAAGGTGCTGCGTCCAGCAGTGCGCGGAAGAATGACGCATCTGGCTTGGTCGCCTGCCAATCGTCAGATGTTGCGATCATGTCGGCCGGCAAATCTAGCTCCCGCAGAATATCCCCTGCACGAGAAGTCTGGTTGCCCGCTATTCCCACCCATATACCCATGGCCCGCAAGTTTTCCATTGCCGGGCGCACGTCCGGATACAAGTCGCCTTTTCCGAATGTCTCGGGTCGCCCGGAATCCGCTCGCCGCGCTCTTTCCACGTCAAGCTTGAAGCCTGGCTGAAAGAACTGGAACGCTTCCCGGTAATCCAGCCCTAGAGCAATCACGGCACCGAAGACCGCCGAAAACGTGTGACGCGGTACACCAAGCCAGTCGGCCCACGTCCCGTACTCGCGCGTCTCATCCACCAAGGTCTCGCCCACATCGAAAACAACCGCCTTGATCACGTCGGCATCCTATGCGAGGCCACATGCGCCACCGGCGCCCTTTGCGGACTGCGCGCTTGCTGCAGCAGGTCGTCCCTAAGTGATCCCCTTGTGAAACCACCAGGGACCGGGCTGCCAGTCCAGGCCGTCCCAGGCCGCGCGGGCGCTGGCGAACGGGTCGGCGGCCAGCCGCGGGCCGTCCAGGCCGAAGATCATCGCCTCGCGCCGGTCCGTCGTGTACCGCGCCCAGCCGGGGTCGCCGGCGGTCGCGAACGCGCCCCAGGCGTCGTGCAGCAGCCGCGCCAGTCCCTCGCCGCCCTGCCAGATGCCGGTGCCGTCGCCGCCGTGCGCGCCGTAGAGCAGCTTCTCGAAGGGGGCGAACTCGGGGTCGTCCGCGATGCCGGTGTACGGGCCGTCGTAGCGGGACCGCCACACGGGCGCGTGCCTGCTCTGCGCGTCGGCGAGGCGGCCGACCCGGACGACGTACCGCTCGTCGGTCATGATCGCGACGCGCAGCGCGGCCTCGTCGAGTTCGGGGTGGCTGGCGGCGTAGGCGGCCAGCAGGGCGTCTTTCACCGCCCCGCCGAAGTACCCGGTGAGCACCCGGTCCGCCTGCTCGGCGGCGTCGGGGGCCATCAGCTGGTAGAGGGCGCACTCACGGGAACAGGTCTGCGCGAGCAGCGGGATCCCGGCGGCCGCGCCCCCCTCGATCGCGCGCAGCGGGTGGCCGGTGAGCGCGGTCCCGTCGATGGACGGCCGCCAGATCCACACCGAATGCGGCGGCACCCCGATCGCCAGCTGCGCCTGCAGCACATCGTCCGCGCCGACCCGGCGGATGGCCTCCGGTGCGGTGCCGAGCTCGCGGAAGAACCGGGTGGCGAGATCGCGCGCCTGGGGCTGGCTTTTCACGTGGTCGCCGCCGCTCGAGGACGCGGCGCGGCGGATCATGCCCGCGGTGAGCGGGGAGGCGAGCAGGTTCGTCACCGTCTTGCCGCCCGCCGACAGGCCGTACACCGTGATCTGCCCGGGGTCGCCGCCGAAGCCCGCGATGTTCTGCTGCGTCCAGCGCAGCGCCGCGATCTGGTCGTGCAGGCCGAGCGCCCCTGTCGGGTCCTCGCCGGGGACGTCGAGGAAGCCGAGCGCGCCCAGGCGGTAGTTGAACGTCACGACCACGAGGCCGTGGCTCGCGGCGAACGCCGCGCCGTCCCCCGCCTGGTCGGTGCCGCTGCCTGACTCATAGCCGCCGCCGTGCACCCAGAACAGGACCGGGCGCGCCTGCGCGCCGGCCGGGGCCGTGACGTTGAGGTACAGGCAGTCCTCGTCGAACGGCGGGCCAGGCTCGGGGAACTGCGCGGGCGGCTGGAGGGACCGGTTGCCGTATTCGGCTGCGTCCCTGACGCCGCTCCAGGCCTGCGGCGGCTGCGGCGGCCGAAGCCGAAGCTCGCCTACCGGCGCCCGCGCGTACGGAATGCCGCGCCACGCGTAGACGCCGTCGGCGATTTCCGTGCCGTTAACTTGCCCATAAGCGGTGGCACGTACGATCACGCCATGATCATGTCACCGGTGGACCAGATCGCGGAACTGTTTGACTCCGCGGCGGCGCGCGACTACCTGGGGGAGCCGGTCACGGTGGCGGCGCACCTGCTGCAGGCGGGCGCGCTGGCGCGGGCGGCGGGCGCGCCGGCTGCGCTGGTGGCGGCCGCGCTGCTGCACGACGTCGGGCACCTGCGCGGCGCCGACCCGGCGGTCGCCGAGCCGAGCGGCCGGGAGCTCATGGCGGGCAGCGACAACCGGCACGGCGAGCGGGGCGCCGCGTGGCTGGCTCAGTGGTTCGGCGAGCAGGTGACCGAACCCGTCCGGCTGCACGTGGCGGCCAAGCGGTATCTGTGCGCGGCGGAGCCGTCGTACTTCGCGCTGCTGTCGCAGGCATCGGTGTACACGCTGTCGGTGCAGGGCGGGCCGATGAGCCCGGCGGAGGCACGCGAGTTCGAGGCGCTGCCCTACGCCGCCGGCGCGGTGGCGGTGCGCCGCTGGGACGACCAGGCCAAGGACCCGTCGGTCGCGGTCCCGGGTTTCGAGCACTTCCGCGCGCTCCTCGGTGAATTCATTCTGAACGGGTGATGTCTGCCAGATTACGGCGCCGGAGGATGCCCGCATCGGCCACGGTCAGACCAGGAGGTGGGGACCGATGACGGTGCAGGAAGCGCGGCGGACAGGGCGCCCGGACGTCGACGAGCGCCTGGCCAGGGGCAGGGAGGCGGCCGGGCTGACGCCGTCGTCGATCCACGCCGGCTGGAAACCCGCCGACGACCGTCCCGACCCGGTTGCCCTGCTCGAGGCGCAGGACCTGACCCGCGAGCCGGACCTGGTGCCCGTCAGGCACGGCCGGATGATGGCATCGCCGTTCACGTTCTACCGCGGCGCGGCCAAGATCATGGCGGCCGACCTGGCCGACACCCCGGTGGCCGGCCTGAACGTCCAGCTGTGCGGTGACGCCCACCTGTCGAACTTCGGCGTGTTCGCTTCCCCGGAACGGCGCCTGCTGTTCGACCTCAACGACTTCGACGAGACACTGCCCGGGCCGTTCGAGTATGACGTCAAGCGCATGGCGGCCAGCTTCACGATCGCCGCGCGGAACAACGGATTCGCCAAGGCGGACGCCCGCGCGTCGACGATCGCGTCGGTCACGGCATACCGGGAGGCGATCGCGAGCTTCGCGCAGATGCGGACGATGGACATCTGGTACGCGGCCCTGGACGAGGACACGATCATGCGGGCGATCCGCGGCGCGGTCGAGGAGACGAAACAGCCGAAAGACGACAAGGCGAAGAAGGGGAAGGACGCAAAGAACAAGACCGAGCGCAAGCAAGCGGAGCGGGCCGCGAAGACGGCGGCGAAGACCGCGGAAAAGGCGCACACCCGCGACAGCCTGCACGCGCTGAGCAAGCTCGCCGAGCTGGTCGACGGCAAGTACCAGATCGTCAGCCAGCCGCCGGTCATCGTCCCCGAGCGGGACCTGGCCGGCACGTACGGCCTGTCCGGCGAGGAGGCCGACCACGCGATCCGCGAGCAGTTCCGGGCGTACCGGGCCACCCTGCAGGACGACCGCAGGCACCTGCTTGAGAGCTTCGAGATCGTGGACGCGGCCCGCAAGGTCGTGGGCGTCGGCAGCGTCGGCACCCGGGCGTTCATCGTCCTGCTCGAGGGCCGCGACACGAAAGACCCGCTGTTCCTGCAGATCAAGGAGGCGACCGCCTCGGTGCTCGAGGAACACCTGGGCAAGAGCAAGTACCGCCAGCACGGCGAGCGGGTGGTGCAGGGCCAGCGGCTGATGCAGGCCGCCAGCGACATCTTCCTCGGCTGGACCAAGGGACTGGACGTGCGGCGCCACTTCTACTGGCGCCAGCTTCGCGACATGAAGGGCTCGGCCCTGGTCGAGGCCATGACCCCGATCGGGCTCGGCTTCTACGGGCGCATGTGCGGCTGGACGCTCGCCAGGGCGCACGCCAAATCCGGCGATCCTGTCGCGATCGCCGGGTACCTGGGCGAGACCGCGGCGTTCGACGACGCGATCACCGACTTCTCCGCCGCCTACGCGGACCAGAACGAGGAGGACTACGAGGAGTTCGTGACCGCGGTCCGGGCGGGGCGCCTCACGGCAGTCGAAGGCGTCTGAACGGCCGCCCGGCTTCCCGGCACGGTCGCCCACCTCACTCCCCGCGGGGGATGCCCCCGGTGCTCGCCCGATCCAGCATTGTCACTGACAGCCAGACAACAGACGCACGGGGGGACGCCGATGGGCGCCGAAAGCGAGCGGGTGGCCGGGTTCGGCAAGCTCGAGGACGGGCTTCGCCAGGCAGGCGACTGGTACCGGTGGGGGCCGTACCTCAGCGAGCGGCAGTGGGGGACGGTGCGCGAGGATTACAGCGCCTACGGTGACGCGTGGGACTACGTGCCGTACGACCACGCCAGGTCCTACGCCTACCGGTGGGGCGAGGACGGCATGGCCGGCTTCAGCGACATCGAGCAGCGGCTGTGCCTGAGCCTGGCCCTGTGGAACGGCCGCGACCCGATCCTGAAGGAGCGGGCCTTCGGCCTGACCGGAGAGCAGGGCAATCACGGGGAGGACGTCAAGGAGTACTGGTGGTACCTGGACGCGATACCGAGCCACGCGTGGAACCGATGGCGCTATCACTATCCGCAGGGCCCGTTCCCCTACCAGGACCTCATCGGCGAGAACTCGCGCCGCAACAGGTACGAGCCGGAATACGAGCTGCTCGACACCGGGGCGTTCGACGACAACAGGTACTGGATCGTCGAGGTGCGCTACGCCAAGGCCGGCCCCGACGACCTGCTGATGGCGATCTCGGTGACCAACGCGGGCCCGGACGCCGACACGCTGCACGTGCTGCCGACCGCGTGGTTCCGCAACACGTGGTCCTGGGAGTCCGACGGGCACCGGCCCGCGATGGCGGCGACGAGCGACATATCCGTCGGGATCGAGCACCCGTTCACCGGGACACTCGAGCTGCTCGCCGACCAGGGCCCAGACGGGGCGACGCCGGAGATCCTGTTCTGCGAGAACGAGACGAACATGGAGCGCCTGTACGGCGTGCGGTCGGCCACGCCGTATCCCAAGGACGGCATCAACGACCACGTGGTCAGCGGCGCGGCCACCGTCAACCCCGAGCGCGCAGGCACCAAGTGCGCCTTCTGGTACAAGGTCACCGTCCAGCCCGGCCAGACCGCGCGGCTGCGGCTGCGGCTGCGGCCGGCGCAGACGCAGGCCGCGTTCGGCGACGCGTTCGACCGGGTGCTCGCGCTGCGCGAGGCCGAGGCGGACGAGTTCTACGCCGAGCTGACCCCGGCCGGCGCGAGCGCCGACGAGGCGATGGTGATGCGGCAGGCGTTCGGCGGGATGCTGTGGAGCAAGCAGCTGTTCGACTACGACGTGAGCCGCTGGCTGGACGGCGACCCGGCCGAGCCGAGGCCCCCGGACCAGCGGCTGACCGGGCGCAACGCTCGCTGGCGCCACTTCAGCGCCTTCGACATCATGTCGATGCCGGACAAGTGGGAGTACCCCTGGTTCGCCTCGTGGGACATGAGCTTCCACTGCGTGGCGCTCGCGCACGTCGACCCGGCCTTCGCCAAGTACCAGCTCATCTTGCTGTGCCGGGAGTGGTTCCAGAATCCGGACGGGCAGCTGCCGGCGTACGAGTGGGACTTCGGCGACGTGAACCCGCCGGTGCAGGCGTGGGCCGCCCTGGAGGTCTTCGCGATCGACGGCGGCCGCGACATCGACTTCATCAGCCGGATCTTCGACAAGCTGCTCGTCAACTTCACCTGGTGGGTCAACAGGGAAGACGCCGAGGGCAACAACCTGTTCGAGGGCGGCTTCCTCGGACTGGACAACATCGGCCCGATCGACCGCTCGCACCTGCCGGTCGGCGGCATCCTCGAGCAGTCCGACGCCACCGGCTGGATGGGCTTCTACGCGATCGCCATGGGCACCATGGCCGTGGTGCTGAACCGGTCCGGCCGGCGCCCCCACCAGGACCTGGCCCTGAAGTTCCTCGAGCACTTCGCCGCGATCAGCGACGCCCTGGAGGACCTGGGGCTGTGGGACGACACCGACGGCCTGTACTACGACCGGCTCAAGACGCCAGGCGGGGACACCGTGCCCGTGAAGGTCCGGTCGATGGTGGGCATCATCCCCGCGATAGCGGCGGCCGTCGTCAGCGAGGACGACGTCCGGCAGTCGCTGGCCCTCGGCAAGGGGTTCGCGGGCTTCATGATCAGGCACGAGATGACGGACCGGCAGAAGCTTGCCGAGCGCGGCGTGCTGCGCGGGGAAGCCGGCGACCAGCGGCTGCTGCTCAGCCTGTGCGGGCCGGACCGGCTGGAGCGGCTGTTCACCAAGCTGTTCGACGAAAGCGAGTTCCTGTCCCCGCATGGCCTGCGGGCGCTGTCCGCCTATCACCGCGACCACCCCTACCAGCTGCAGGTCGAGGGCCTCACGGCGACGATCGACTACGAGCCCGCCGAATCCACCACGCCCATGTTCGGCGGCAACTCCAACTGGCGCGGTCCCGTCTGGTTCCCGCTGAACTACCTGATCGTCAGCGCCCTGGAGCGCTACCACCGGTTCTACGGCGACGACCTCACGGTCGAGTACCCGGCCGGGTCCGGGCACCAGCTGACCCTGGACAAGGTAGCCGACGACCTGTCGGACCGGCTGATCTCGATCTTCACCGCCGGCCCTGATGGCCGGCGAGCCTGCTTCGGGGGGACGCAGATCATGCAGTCCGATCCGGCCTGGCGCGACAACCTGATCTTCAGCGAGTACTTCCACGGCGACAACGGCGCCGCGATCGGCGCGTTCCACCAGACCGGCTGGACCGGAGTGGTCGCCGACCTCATCCGCCGTCGGCACGGGGAGGTGCCGATGCTCGGAGACGTCATCAGGCGGATCGGGGCGCAGCCAGGGCACTGAGCACGCGGGCATAGGGCAGCGGTAAAGTTAGTTGCACAAAGCAAACTAATCCCCGTCCTGGAAGGGGTCCGCGCTGCCCGAACTGAGCCGCCGGCGCCGCTACCTGGTGCTGGCCATCTGCTGCCTGAGCCTGTTCATCGTCGGGCTCGACGTCACGATCGTGAACGTGGCGCTGCCGGCCATCGGCAGGGACTTCCGCGCGCCGGTCTCCGGGCTGCAGTGGACGATCGACGCGTACCTGCTGGTGATCGCCAGCCTGCTGATGCTGTCCGGGTCGACAGGGGACCGGATCGGCAGGCGCCGTGTCTTCCAGACCGGGCTGGCGCTGTTCACCCTCGGCTCGCTGGCCTGCAGCCTCGCGCCCGGGCTCGGCGCTCTGATCGCGTTCCGCGCGCTGCAGGCGGTCGGCGGGTCGATGCTCAACCCGGTCGCGATGGCGATCATCTCGAACACGTTCACCGACCCCGCCGAGCGGGCGCGGGCGATCGGGATGTGGGGCAGCGTGTTCGGGCTGTCGCTGGCGCTCGGGCCGGTCGTCGGCGGTGCGCTCGTCGACTCGGTGGGCTGGCGCGGCGTGTTCTGGGTGAACATCCCCGTCGGCGTGGCAGCGCTCATCCTGACCGCCCTCTTCGTGCCGGAGTCAAGGGCGGCGCTGGGCAGACGGCTGGATCCGTTCGGGCAAATATTGATCATCATGCTGCTGGGGACGGTCACCTACGGCATCATCGAGGGACCGGCGTACGGGTGGGGCTCGGCGCGGATCGTGGCCTGCTTCGCGGTGGCCGCCGCGGCGCTGGCGGTCTTCCTGTGGTACGAGCCCCGCCGCACCCAGCCGCTGGTCGACCTGCGGTTCTTCCGCAGCCTGCCGTTCTCGGGGGCGGCGGTGACGGCGGTCACTGGGATGTGCGCGTTCGCCGGCTTCCTGTTCCTCATGACGCTGTACCTGCAGGACGTCCGCGGCGTGCGGCCGCTGGTCGCGGGGCTGTTCCTGGTGCCGATGGCGGTGGTGATGGCCGCCTCGGCGCCGCTGGCGGGGCGGGTGATCGCACGGCGGGGGACGCGGATCCCGCTGCTCATCTCCGGCGCGGGGATCATCGGCGGCGGCCTGCTCCTTGTGTTCCTCACGCCGTCGTCGCCGGCCTGGTACGTCATTGCGTGCTGCCTGGTGTTCGGCGTCGGGCAGGGGTGGCTGAACGCGCCCATCACGACCAACGCGGTGGCCGGCATGCCGCTGTCGCAGGCCGGCGTCGCCGCGGGCATCGCGTCGACGGGCCGGCAGGTCGGCTCCTCGCTCGGCGTGGCGATCGTGGGTTCGGTGCTCGCCGCGAACCTGCACGGGCCGCTCGCGGCCGGGTTCACCGCGGCCACGCGGCCCGGCTGGTGGATCGTCACCGCCATGGGGGTCGTCGTGTGCGCCCTGGCGCTGGTCACCACCGGCCGTGCCGGGAAGGCGAGCGTGGCCCGCGCGGCCTCGCTGGCCGCCGGCGAGCAGGGACCGATCCCGGTTCGCGCCGGGTGAGCGGCGTCGCGGCGGCGCCCGGCCCGCCCGGGCAGCTGTGCGCCGGGCGGGCCCGTACCTGGACAGCAGTAATCCGGGCTTTAAGCGGCATTCCAGAAGTTCTGCTCGTAACGAGGCGGTAGCCAGGGGCTGGTCCAGGGCGCGGCGGTGTCGAGCATCTGGTCTGGTGAGCGGCTGCGGAAGAAGGAGTGGATCTGCCGTAGCCGGGCAGGCCAGCTGACGGCGGTGTTGGCCACGTAGTTCTTCAGCCCGCCCCAGATCCGCTCGACGGGATTGTCGTGCGGGCTGTACCGGGCGCCGTACAGCAGTTCCAGCC
>JASHPP010000009.1 GCA_030038035.1 Trebonia sp. | reverse complement strand
TCGCCGCCGACATCCTTGAGCGTGACCCGCAACGTCACCTCGTCGCCGCACGTCGGGTTGACGTGGTACACCTGGGCATCGTACGGCTCCCGCAGGCCCCTGTGGTGCGGGTTCCTGTAGTGGTCCAGGATGATCTCCTGGTACATCGACTCAAGCTGCATGGTGCTTCCTTGCAACGCAGCGGGGACAACGGGTGTTCCTGAGCATCAGACCCCGAAGAACTGCTTGGCGTAGCGCACCGCGTCCGCGAGGGCCTCGATCTCGTCGTGCGTGTTGTAGATGTAGAAGCTGGCCCGGGTCGACGCCTGGCAGCCCAGCGCACGGTGCAGCGGCCAGGCGCAGTGATGCCCGGTCCGCACCGCGACGCCAAGCTCGTCGAGCACCTGCCCGACGTCGTGCGGGTGCACGCCAGCCACGCCGAAGGCGACGGCTCCGCCGCGGTCCTTCGTCGTGTCCGGGCCGATGATCCGCACGCCGGGGATCGCCTGCAGCGCGTCGAGCGCGTGCGCGGTCAGCGACTCCTCGTGCGCGGCCACGTTGTCCATGCCGAGCGCGGTCAGGTAATCGATCGCCGCGGCGAGGCCGGCCGCCTGCGCCACCGGCGGCACGCCCGGTTCGAACCGCGCGGGCGGGGGCAGGAACGTCGTCTCCTCCATCCGGACGACCTCGATCATCGACCCGCCGGTAAGGAACGGCGGCAACGCGTCGAGCCTGTCGGAGCGACCCCACAGGACGCCGAGGCCAAGCGGCCCGAGCATCTTGTGCCCGGAGAAGGCGAGGAAGTCGGCGCCGAGCGCGGTCACGTCCACCGGGTGGTGCGGCACGGACTGCGCGCCGTCGACGAGCACGAGCGCGCCGGCCTCGTGCGCCAGCCGGGCGATCTCGGCGACCGGCGGGATCACCCCGGTGACGTTCGACTGCCCGGTCACCGCGACGATCTTCGTCCGGCCGGTGACAAGCGACGGGTCCACGTCGAGCCGGCCGTCGGGCAGCGCCCTGAACCAGCGCAGCGTGGCGCCGGTGCGAAGAGCCAGCCGCTGCCAGGGCACCAGGTTGGCGTGGTGCTCGATCTCGGTGATCAGGATCTCGTCGCCCGGCCCGAGCGAACCGGTCAGCCCGAACGCGACCAGGTTGATCGCCTCGGTCGCGTTCTTGGTGAACACGATCTCGTCCGGCGACGCCGCGCCGACGAACGCGGCCACGCATCCCCGCGCGCCCTCGTAGATCTCGGTCGCCTCTTCGCCGAGCAGGTGCGTGCCGCGGTGCGCGGCCGCGTTGTGCCGCTCGTAGTACTCCCGCTCGGCAGTCAGCACCGCGGCCGGCTTCTGCGACGTCGCGCCCGAGTCCAGGTAGACAAGCGGCTTGCCGTTGCGAACCGTCCGGGACAGGATCGGGAAGTCCGCGCGGATCGCGGCGACGTCAAGGGGCCCGGTCACGGTCATGACACCGTCGCCTCCGCCGCCGGGGTGAATCGCTCGTAGCCTTCCTTCTCCAGGATCTCGGCCAGCTCGGGGCCGCCCTCCTCGACGACCCGGCCGGCGACGAACACGTGCACGAAGTCCGGCCGCACGTACTCAAGGATCCGGTTGTAGTGGGTGATCAGCAGCACCCCGTGGCCCGGCCTGGCGCGGAACCTGTTGATGCCCTCGGCGACGACCTTCAGCGCGTCCACGTCGAGGCCGGAGTCGGTCTCGTCGAGCACCGCGATCTTCGGGTCGAGCAGCTCAAGCTGCAGGATCTCGTGCCGCTTCTTCTCACCGCCGGAGAACCCCTCGTTGACGCTTCGTTCGGCGAACTTCGCGTCGATGGCGAGGTCGCCCATCGCGCCGCGCATCTCCTTCATGAAGTCGCGCAGCTTCGGCGCCTCGCCGCGGACGGCGGTCACCGCGGTGCGCAGGAAGTTCGACACCGACACGCCCGGCACCTCGATCGGGTACTGCATCGCGAGGAACAGCCCGGCCCGGGCGCGGGCGTCCACGGTCATCGCCAGCACGTCCTCGCCGTCGAGGGTGACACCGCCCTGCGTGACGATGTATTTCGGATGCCCGGCGATCGCGTACGCCAAGGTGGACTTGCCTGAGCCGTTCGGTCCCATGATGGCGTGCGTCTCCCCGTCCCTGACGGTGAGGTTGACGCCGCGCAGGATCTCGCGGAGGGTTCCGTCGGCTTCCGCGACGGACACGCGCAGGTCCTTGATGGTGAGGGTGGACACCTATGACTCCTGATCTATGGCGATGAGGACGTCGTCGCCCTCGATTGTCACTGGGTAGACGGGAACCGGCTCGGTCGCGGGCATGCCGGTCGGCTTGCCGCTGCGCAGGTCGAAACGGGACCCGTGCAGCCAGCACTCGATCGTGCAGCCGTCGACCTCGCCCTCAGACAGCGGCACCTCGGCGTGCGAGCACACGTCCTGGATCGCGAACACCTCGCCCCTGGTGCGCACGATCGCGACCGGCTCGGGCAGCCCGGCCAGCTCGACGGACAGAGGCTCGCCGTCGGCGAGGTCGGACAGCGCGCAGGCCCTCACAAGCTCGGTCATGCCAGCTCCGCCTCGATTTTCGCCGCGATGCGCTCCTCAAGCTCGGGCACGCCGATCAGGGCGACCAGCTCGCCGAAGAAGCCGCGGATCACCAGGCGCCTGGCCTCGTCCAGCGGGATGCCGCGGGCCATCAGGTAGAACAGGTGCTGGTCTTCCAGCCGCCCGCTCGCGCTCGCGTGCCCGGCACCGACGACCTCACCGGTGAGGATCTCCAGGTTCGGCACCGAGTCGACCCTGGTCCCGTCGCTGAGCACCAGGTTCCTGTTGTACTCATAGCTGTCGGTGCCGTCCGCCGCCGGCTGGATGATCACGTCGCCGATCCACACCGCGTGCGCGCCGTCGCCCTGCAGCGCACCCTTGTAGCTGACCCGGCTGCGGCAGTTGCGCTCGCTGTGGTCGACGAACAGCCGGTGCTCCAGGTGCTGCCCGGCGTCGGCGAAGTAGAGCCCGCGCAGGTCCGCGTCCCCGCC
>JASHPP010000683.1 GCA_030038035.1 Trebonia sp. | reverse complement strand
GCCCACTTCTTCTGCACCAGGCCGCCGTACAGCACGGCCAGAGCCGGGATGGACATGAGCCCGACCAGCGTCGCCGCCGTCATCTGCCAGGCATTGTCTCCAGACACCAGCCAGGTAGGGTATGGAATCACTGTTTTACTCCTCCAGGGCTACCTGTATGAAGGGCCTCTCGGGTTCCAGGGTCGCCCCCCGGGCTTACTGGCCCGCCCCGGCCGCTCCGCGTGCTTGCTGCAACGGTTAATGTTTCCCATGCGCGGGTTTCGACCGCATTTCCCATTTGTTACGCTGGCGGTAACGTGGCAGGTGGAATGCGCCAGGATGTTTCCTGCATATGTCCGCAAGCGCTGCCACTCGGCCCCGCATCGCCCCTGACGCCTGCTGGTACGTGGGCGTCACATTGCTGTAACGTTGCCGGGTTTGATCCTTGAGGTGACCGCCTCGCGGACGTACGCTGACAGTCACGCGAGATCTGGTAAGCGCTTACCGCTGTGGCGCCGGCTAGCTGCGGCGCAGCGGGTAAGCGCTTACCACAGGGCAGGGAGGCGTGCCGTGACGGTGCTGGCAGATGGCAGGGAGCCAGGCGAGCCGAGTCAGGCAGCCGACCAGGGGGACGACATCGCCCCGCCCACGATCTACGACGTCGCGCGGGCGGCCGGGGTGTCGATCGCCTCGGTGTCGCGGGTGCTCAACGGCCGCCGCAACCCCCGTCCCGAGACCAGGGACCGCGTGCAGCGCGCGGTCGCCGAGCTTGGCTTCGTCCCGGACAGCGCGGCCCGGGCGCTGAGCGTCCGGCTCAAGGAAGTCGTCGGCGTCGTGGTCAGGCGCCCGCTGACCGCCGGGCCGCCGGCGCCGGCCCCGGCCCCGTGGGTTCCCGCGGGCGCCTGGGACACGGCCGGGCTGCTCGGTTACGACGCGTTCGCCGACGAGACCGAGAGCCTGCAGTTCCACGACATGGTCAACCGGGGCGTCGAGCGGGCCGCGCAGCGCCGCGGCTTCGACCTGCTCGTGCGGTCGGTCGACATCACCGACCACGACGCGGGCAGGCGGGTGCTGGCGCTCGCCCGCAAGAGCGACGGGCTGATCCTGCACGACCGGGTGCTCGAGCCGGACCAGCTCGACCAGCTCTCGCGCCAGGTGCCGATCATCACGCTGGCCGGCATCGCCAGGCCGACGACGGCCAACGTGGGCAGCGACAACGAGACAGGGATGCGCGCCCTGGCCAGGCACCTGCTGTACGACCACGGCTATACGACGCTCGGCTACCTCGGCGGCTACGCCGACAGCCCGGACAGTCAGGCGCGGCTGAAGACGCTCGCGGCCGAGGCCAGGGGGGCGGGCGCGGTTTTGTTCTCCGGGCCGCAGTGGCAGGGCAACTACTACGCCGCCGGGGCCGCCGTCGTGACCGAGCGGCTGCTGGCCTCGGGCCTGCCGCTGCCGCGGGTCATCGTCTGCGCGAACGACCAGAGCGCGCTCGGCGTCATGTACGTGCTGCGCCGCAGCGGCGTGGACGTGCCCGGCCAGGTGGCGGTGACCGGCTTCGACGACATCCCGATGGCCCGCCACCTGCACCCGCAGCTGACCACGGTCAGGCAGCCGATCGGCGAGCTCGGCGAGACCGCGTTCGAGGTGCTCTACTCGATGATCAGCGGCGAGCAGCCGGCCGAACGCGACATCGCGCTGCCCACCCGGCTCCTGTGCAGGGAAAGCTGTGGCTGCCAGCCGGGGGCCACGCTGGCCGGCGTTACGGAGTTGTCGTCTGTGCGACACCTGAGGTCCTAGCGCGCGAAGCCCGCCGCTGTCACACTGGCGGTCGAAGCGTCCCATAGGCGGGCACGACGTCCGTGACGGCTGCAGCGGGAGGCCCGATGGACAGGACCGGCACTAGCGAGGCCAGCGCGACCGGTGACATCGCCGGAGCGCCCGCGGGCCCGCCACGGCGCGGGGTGCTGAAGGGGCTCGCCGCGGTCACCGCCGCGCCCGCCGCGTGGGCGCTGGCGGGCGGCGCCAGCGGAGCGGCGCCGCGCGAGCCCGGCTCGCTCCCCTACCCGGACCTGGCGCCGGGCACCGACACGATCCCGCAGCTCGAGCACGTCGTCGTGCTGATGATGGAGAACCACTCCTACGACAACAAGCTGGGCATGCTGGCCAGGCCCGGCGCGGACGGCTTCACGCTCGGCGCGGACGGCAAGCCCACCGCCAGCAACCCTTACTCCGGCGGGGCGAAGATTCAGCACGCTTTCCGCATGCCGACCACCTGCCAGCTGTCCGGGAGCCCGACCCAGACCTGGGAAGCGAGCCACACCTCCTACGACGGCGGCAAGAACGAGGGCTTCGTCGAGGCCTCCGGCGCGGTCGCCATGGGCTACTGGCAGCAGGCCGACCAGCCGTTCTATTACTCGCTCGCGTCGGTCTTCCCGATCGCGGACCGCTACTTCTGCTCGGTACTCGGGCAGACCTGGCCGAACCGGCGCTACCTGATGGCGGCCACCTCGCTGGGCATGGTCAACGACGACCAGGCATTCGACCTGGCCACGTATCCGAAGAACGGCACGATCTTCGACGCGCTCAACGCCCACGGCATCAGCTGGCGGGACTACTGGTCGACGACACCGTGCACGCTGCTGTGGCCGTACCTGTTCGTGAAGGACCCGCTGAACTCGCTGCGCCTGAAAAAGATCGACCAGTTCTTCACCGACGCGGCCGACGGCACGCTGCCAGGCTTTTGCATCGTGGAACCGGACTACGTCACCACCTCCGAGGAGGACCCGCAGAACATCGCCCAAGGCGAGGCGTTCGCCGCCAAGGTCATCGACGCGGTGATGACCGGGCCGAAGTGGGGCAGCACGGTGCTGATCCTGAACTACGACGAGCACGGCGGCTACTACGACCACGTGCCGCCGCCCAAGGCCGTGCCGCCGGACGACATCCAGCCCCAGCCCCTGCTCGGCGGGCCGAAGTACGACGGCTTCGGCCGCTACGGCTTCCGTGTCCCGTGCGTGGTCGTGTCCCCCTGGGCGCGCCGGGGCTACGTCTCGCACAACGTCTTCGACCACACCAGCGTCCTCAAGCTGGTCGAGACCAAGTGGAACCTGCCTGCGCTGACCCGCCGGGACGCGAACGCCAACAACATGCTCGACATGCTCGACCTGTCCGGCCCCGCGTTCGCCACCCCGCCGGCCCTGGCAAAGCCGCTCGTCGACACCGACTCCGCCGCGCTGGCCTGCAACACCAGGGGTCCTGGCACGATTCCGCCCGCCGGCTCGGTCACCGGCTGAGCTCAAACCGGTTATCCCGAACGGACCGTGGCATTACGATGACGGCATGCGGCCTGCCGGGACGGGGGCGCGCGCGGCGGCGATGTGCTGTGTCGCCGCGCTGATCGTCTGCGCGGGGTGCACCTCGTCGTCCGCGCATCCGTCAGCGCCAGGGTCCGGCGCCAGCACGGCGGCCGCCCGGCCCGCGGCTACGGTCGCCGCCTCCCCGGCTCCTCCCCCGCTCCCTTCGCGGGCGCTGACGTCGCCGGGCTGCGCGACCACCGTGTCCAAGTCCCCCGCGCTGACCGCGGTCCGCACCGCGATGGCCGGCATCAAGGCTATGCCGTTCGGTGTCGCGGTGACCCCCGACGGGCACTGGGCGTTCGTCGCCGCTGGCGCCTCGATCGAGGTGCTGCGCGTGGGCGCCGCGCTTGCCCCCGTTCCGGTCAGGACCATCCCCGTGGCGCCGGCCAGCCCGCTCGGCGAGACGATCACCGACGACGGCCGGCCAGGCGGCTGGCACGCTGACGGTCATCGACCTGGCGGAGGCGGAGACCGATCCCGAGCTGTCGGTGGTCGGCACCGTTACCGCGGGCTTCCAGCCGGTCCGCGTCATCACCGCGGGCGATGGGACGCAGGTGTGGGTGACCGCGCGGGCCAGCGATGACCTGCTGTGCTTCTCGGCGGCCCGGCTGACCTCCGATCCCTCGCACGCCCTGGTGGCCATCGTCCGGGTAGGCGAAGCCCCGGTCGGGCTCGCCGCGGTGCGCGGCGGAACGCTGATCGTGGTCGCGGACTCCGACCGGTTC
>JASHPP010000682.1 GCA_030038035.1 Trebonia sp. | reverse complement strand
ACCGGCAGGCGAGAGATCCGGCCGCGGCGTGGTCGCGGTCGCGGCACCGGCGGGCGGTAACGGCACCGCCCCCGGCGCCGTGCCCGGTCCCCAGGCCGGCGGCGGGAACGACGGCCCGCTCGCGCAACTCCCCGCCGGGGTGGGCCTCGCGGTCATCTCCGGGCTCGCCGACGATTTCCGGATCTCCCCGGCCGGCGGGGGAACCAGCGTCGCGATGAGCTGGAAGCGCCGGTCTGATTCCGGCTGAGCCGCGTTGTGGCGGGTCACAACGGACCGCGCGCGGACCTGTGACACGTCGGCCTTCCGGCGTCCGGCGGACGGCGTTAATGTAACGGTTTGATAGCGGACATGTTAGAAACTTGCTTATTTTCAAGAACCCGTGCAAGCAGCGTAGACTCCGGCCACGTCTGCTTTCCGGACTACTGACAGCAGGCGGCAACGGGCTTCGCAGGCTTCCGCGAGCCCAGACGACTGCCTGAGTGGCGAACGCCAGACGTTCAAGGAGATGGGATGTCTATGCTCAGCCCCGCTCTCGCGGCGGGTGGACCGGCCGTGCCGGTCAGTGTCAGCGGTGGCAATCTGACCTGGGTTGTGATCGTCGCGGTCATCGGCCTGGCCGCGCTCGGGGTCGCGGGCTGGCTCGTCCGCGAGGTGCTCGCGGCCAATCAGGGGACCGCGAAGATGCAGGAGATAGCCCGCGCGGTGCAGGAAGGCGCGGCGGCGTACCTGCGAAGGCAGTTCAGGACGCTGGGCGTCTTCGTGTTCATCATCTTCTGGGTGCTGCTCCTGCTGCCCGCCGACACCACCGGGGTCCGCTGGGGACGCAGCGCCTTTTTCCTGGTTGGCGCGCTGTTCTCCGGGCTGACCGGCTTCACGGGCATGTCGCTGTGCGTCCGGGGCAATGTCCGGGTCGCGGCGGCGGCCCGCGAGGGCGGTGAGCACCGGGCGATGCGGATCGCGTTCCGCACCGGCGGCGTCGCGGGCATGTTCACGGTCGGCCTCGGACTGTTCGGCGCGGCGATCGTGGTGCTGATCTTCCGGGGGAACGCGCCGGACGTCCTTGAGGGCTTCGGGTTCGGCGCCGCGCTGCTCGCGATGTTCATGCGTGTCGGCGGCGGCATCTACACCAAGGCCGCCGACGTCGGCGCGGACCTGGTCGGCAAGGTTGAGAAGGGCATTCCCGAGGACGACCCGCGCAACGCCGCGACGATCGCGGACAACGTGGGCGACAACGTGGGTGACTGCGCCGGCATGGCGGCCGACCTGTTCGAGTCGTACTCGGTCATGCTGGTCGCCTCGCTGATCCTCGGCAAGGCGGCGTTCGGCAACTACGGGCTGATCTTCCCGCTGATCGTGCCGATGATCGGCGTGATCACCGCGGTGATCGGCATCTTCGTGGTCAGGCCGCGGGCCGGCGACCGCAGCGGGATGACCGCGATCAACCGCGGGTTCTTCGTCTCCGCGGTGATCTCCGCCATCCTGGTGGCGATCGCCTGCTTCACCTACCTGCCGGCGCACTTCAGCCAGCTCACCGGGGCCGAGTCGGACGTCCTGAGCCACGGCGGCAGCCCGCAGTGGATGGCCATCGGGGCGGTGCTGATCGGCCTGGTGCTGGCCAGTGCCATCCAGCTGCTCACCGGGTACTTCACCGAGACCAGCCGGCGCCCGGTGAAGGACATCGGGCAGAGCTCGCGGACCGGCGCCGCCACCGTGATCCTGTCCGGCATCTCCTCCGGCATGGAATCGGCCGTGTACGCGGCGCTGCTGATCGCCGCGGCCGTGTACGGGGCGTTCCTGCTTGGCACGGGGAACCCGACGCTCGCGCTGTTCGCGGTCGCGCTGGCCGGGACCGGCCTGCTGACCACGGTCGGCGTGATCGTGTCGATGGACTCCTTCGGGCCGGTCACCGACAACGCCCAGGGCATCGCGGAGATGTCCGGTGACGTGGAGGGGCCGGGCGCGCAGGCGCTCACCCACCTGGACGCGATCGGCAACACGACCAAGGCGATCACCAAGGGCATCGCGATCGCCACCGCGGTGCTGGCGGCGACAGCCCTGTTCGGCTCGTTCCGCACCACGGTCGTGCAGCAGCTCGGCAAGGCGGGCGGGTCGTTCAGCCTGTCGGTTGACCACCCGAACGTGCTTGTCGGCCTCATCGTCGGCGGCTGCGTCGTGTTCCTGTTCGCCAGCCTGCTGATCTCGGCGGTCGGCCGCGCCGCCCAGCGCGTGGTCATCGAGGTGCGCAACCAGTTCCGCACCCACCCGGGAATCATGGACTTCACCGAGAAGCCCGACTATTCGCGGGTCGTGGACATCGTCACCGTGGACTCGCTCCGTGAGCTGGCCACCCCGGGCATCCTCGCCGTGCTGACCCCGATCGCCGTCGGGTTCGCGTTCGGCTACGCGCCGCTCGGCTCCTACCTCGCGGGCACGATCACCGTCGGCGTGCTGATGGCGGTCTTCCTCGCGAACTCAGGCGGCGCCTGGGACAACGCGAAGAAGCTGGTCGAGGACGGCTACCACGGCGGCAAGGGGTCGGAGGCGCACGCGGCGACCATCATCGGCGACACCGTGGGCGACCCGTTCAAGGACACCGCGGGGCCGGCCATCAACCCCCTGATCAAGGTCATGAACCTGGTGTCGCTGCTGATCGCCACCTCCGTGGTGAAGTACAGCTCGAACGTCGGGCTGCGCACCGGCGTCGCGCTCGGCGCGGTCATCATCGTGATCGCGGCGATCATCGTGTCCAAGCGGCGCGCGCACGCCCTCACCGGGGAGGACGAGGCGCCGGCCAGCGCCGAGATCGGCGGCGCGACCGCGCCAGCGGTCGCTGAGTCCGCGGCCAAGGGCGCCGCGGAGGCCGTTCCCGCCGCCAAGCCGGACGCGAAGGACGCGCCTAACGGGCAGGTCACGTCCCCGGCCAGCGCGCCCGCCGAGCACGCCGACCCGGGCGCGTAGGTTAATCCTCCGCCTGGTCGGCGGCCTGCACGGCCTCGCGGGAGATGCCGAGCAGGTACAGGACCGTGTCCAGGTACGGAACGTTCAGTGCCACCTCGGCCGCGTCCTGGACCACGGGCTTGGCGTTGAAGGCCACGCCAAGCCCGGCCGCGGCGATCATGCCCAGGTCGTTGGCGCCGTCTCCGACCGCGACCGTCTGCGACAGCGGGACGCCTGCGGCGCGCGCGAAGCCGCGCAGCGCCTCGGCCTTGCCGTCCCTGTCGAGGACGGGATCGAGCACCCGGCCGGTCAGCTTCCCGTCCGCGACCTCAAGCGTGTTGGCGGCGACGTAGTCGATGCCAAGCTCGGTGGCCAGCGGCTCGATCACGGCCGTGAACCCGCCGCTGACGATCCCGCACTTGTAGCCGAGGCGCTTCAGGGTCCTGATCAGCGTGCGCGCCCCCGGAGTCAGCCGCAGCCCGGCGCGCACCGAGTCGACGACGGACGTGTCGAGGCCGGCCAGCAGCGCCACCCGCTCCCGCAGCGACGCGGCGAAGTCGAGGTCGCCGCGCATCGTGGCCTCGGTGACCTTGGCGACCTCGGCCGCGCAGTCGGCGCGGGCGGCGAGGACATCGATGACCTCGTCCTGGATGAGCGTCGAGTCGACGTCCATCACGATCAGCCGCATCGCCCGCCGGTACAGGCCGCCGCGCTGCACCGCGACGTCCACGCCGCGGTCGGCGGCCACCCGCGCGAGCGCGTCCCGCAGCTGCGCAGGCTCGGCCCCCGAGACATCCAGCTCGATGCAGGTCACCGGGTCGCTGGCCAGCCGGGTTATCCGGTCGATGTTCGCGCCGCTCGCGGCGATCCGGCCGGCGACCGCGGCGACGCCTTCCGGCCGCAGCGGGTTGCCGAGCACGGTGACGTGCAGCTGGCCGCGCGGGGCGGCGGAGGCGGGCTCGGCCGAGCCGGTGGTGATCTCGGCCTCGAGCCCCAGGTCCGTCGCCAGCCCAGTGACTCCGTGATAGATGGCGGTGAGATCGGGCGGTGCGTCGCAGGAGGTCAGCACCCCGAGCACCAGCCTGCCCCTGATCACCACCTGCTCGATGTCAACGACGGTCAGCGGGTACCTGGCGAGCACGCCGAACAGGCGCGACGTGACCCCCGGCCGGTCCCGGCCGGTCAGCGTGACAAGCAGCGTGGTCCGCGGTCGATTCATCGCGAGCCCACGCTACCCGCTGGCGGCCGGGCGGTGTGACCAACCCCTAACCGCCACCTGCTGTGCCGGACCGCCTGGTGTGGAATAGGTTCGGTCTGGGCGGACCGTGCCGGGCAGAGGAGGGGCAGGCAGTGTCTGACGAGGTGCTCAAGCTGCGTGGCGTGTCCGTGCGGCGCGAAACGTCGCTGCTGTTGCGGAGCGTCGACTGGACCGCACACGAGGACGAGCGCTGGATCGTGATCGGCCCGAACGGAGCGGGCAAGACGACCCTGGTTCAGGTGGCGGGGACGGTGCTGTTCCCGACCGAGGGGACGGTGGAGGTGCTCGGCGAGCGGCTGGGCGAGGCGAACGTGTTCGACCTGCGACCGCGGATCGGGCTGACGAGCGCCGCGCTGGCCGAAGGGGTGCCGGCGGGCGAGAAGGTCATCGACCTGGTGCTGACCGCCGCGTATGCGATGCTCGGCCGGTGGAAGGAGGAATACGAGTCAGCCGACGTGACCAGGGCGGTGGGCCTGCTCGAGGCGCTCGGCTGCGCGCACCTGATCAGGCGCCGGTTCGCGACGCTGTCGGAAGGCGAGCGCAAGCGCGTGCAGATCGCCAGGGCGCTGATGCCTGACCCGGAGATGCTGCTGCTTGACGAGCCCGCGGCAGGCCTCGACCTGGGCGGCAGGGAAGACCTGCTCCGCCGGCTGTCGCAGCTCGCCGCCGACCCGAAGGCGCCGATGCTGGTGCTGGTCACGCACCATGTCGAGGAAGTGCCTGACTGCTTCACGCACGCGATGCTGCTGCGCCGGGGCTCGGTCCTGGCGGCCGGGCCGATAGCCGGGGTGTTCACCGCCCGCAATTTGTCCCGGTGCTTCGGCGTTCCGCTGGAGATCGAGTACCGCCGGTCGCGCTGGACGGCCTGGGCCGCCCGCTGACTGGCCACGGATTGCGACATCCCTGGCACTTGCCGCCTACCGACGGTACCGTGGGCGTTATAAGCGCCTCCGAGCGGAGATGACGGTGATGGGCACCATAGTCGCGGTAGTGGTTCTCGTCCTGATCGTGATAATTGCCCTGATCTCGGTGCTGAGGTCGGTGCGGATCGTCCCGCAGGCACGGGCGGGTATCGTCGAGCGCTTCGGCCGCTACCACCGGACGCTGCACGCCGGGCTGAACCTGGTGGTGCCGGGCATCGACCGGCTGCGGCCGCTCATCGACCTGCGGGAGCAGGTGGTCAGCTTCCCGCCGCAGCCCGTGATCACCAAGGACAACCTGGTTGTCGGCATCGACACCGTGATCTACTTCCAGGTGACCGACCCCAAGGCGGCCACGTACGAGATCGCCAACTACGTCGCCGCGGTCGAGCAGCTCACGGTGACCACCCTGCGGAACGTGGTCGGCGGCATGGACCTGGACACCACGCTGACCTCCCGGGACAAGATCAACGGGGAGCTGCGCCGCGAGCTGGACGAGGCGACGGGCAGGTGGGGCCTGCGGGTCAGCCGGGTGGAGCTGAAGGCCATCGAGCCGCCCTCGTCCATTCAGGACTCCATGGAAAAGCAGATGCGCGCCGACCGGGACAAGCGCGCCGCGATCCTGTCCGCGGAGGGGTCCAAGCAGGCGGCGATCCTGACCGCCGAGGGCGAGAAGCAGGCCGCGGTGCTCCGGGCCCGCGGCGAGGCGGAGGCGGCCGTGGTGCGCGCGGAGGCGGACGCGACGGCGCAGGCGGCCCGGGCACGCGGCCAGGCGCAGGCGATCTCGACGGTGTTCCGCGCCATCCACGAGGGCAACCCGGACCAGCGGCTGCTCGCCTATCAGTACCTGCAGATGCTTCCGCAGATCGCGCAGGGCGACGCGAACAAGCTGTGGATCGTCCCCAGCGAGATGGGCAAGGCCCTGGAGGGGCTCGGCGGTTTCTTCGGCACCGCAGGCGCGGAGGCCAAGCAGCGGCATGAGCAGGAGATCGAGCCGCCGCTCGCGGGGACGGACGGGGCCGGCAGCGTCACCCGGCTGCCCGGCGCTTAGCCTGCGGCCGGACCTGCACGCAGCCCGAGTCGCTGATCCGGGATTCGAACACCGGCTGCCGTGCGGTGGCCGGACCGTGCATGACCGCACCGTCGCTGAGCCGGAACGTGGAGCCGTGCCACGGGCAGCTCACGCAGGCGGCACCGCGCACGGTGACCACCCGTCCCTGGTGGAGCGGCCCGCCCAGGTGCGCGCAGTGGTCCGACAGCACCTGCACCGTGTCGCCCTGGCGCAGCGCCAGCAGGCTCAGGTAGCCGAGCTGGCGGCGGGCCAGGTGCCCGTCGGGCAGGTCGGCAAGCGGGCACAGGTCGTGCCAGCCGAGGGCGGCGAGGTGGTCGATCGGCTCCGCGTGGCTGGCGCCGGCGCCAAGGCGCAGCGCCAGATGTCCGCCCAGGTACGCACCCGCGGTGGCGACGGCGAGCCCGCTTGCCGACAGCACCTTGCCGTTGCCGTGCCGCCCGGTCAGCCTGGCGAGCAGCGAGGCGCCGAACAGCGCTGTCGCGCACGCCTGCGAGATCGCGTGCACCAGCCCGACACGCTGCTGATGGCGGTGCAGCGCCGACCAGTCGGCCAGGCCCGTGGCGGCGGAGGGCAGCGCGGCGGCCAGGCCGACCGCCACGAGCGTGCCCGCGGCCCGCTCGGTGCCGCGGAACAGGTCGAGCAGCACGGCCGACGTCCAGCAGCCGAGCGGCATCCGGATCAGGGCGGGGTGCGCGGGCTGGCCGAACGGAACGCCGTGCAGCGCGTCGGCCCGCGGCCCGGGCGGCAGCGCGCGCACCACTGTCTCGGACAGCACGCGGACCGGGCCGTCAAGGGCGGGCGCGCGCTCGATGCGCTCCGCCAGGGCGGCGGGCCGGGACGCGGACAACAGCGAAAGCGCCGCCCCCCGGTGCCGCCGTGGCGGTCCCGGGTCGGTCGCCGGCGCGCCCGTGCCGTCGGGTCGTGCGCCGTCCCGTCCCGCGCCGTCCCTGCGCAGGAGCCTGCCGAGGGGTTGCCTCACGTCTTGACCCTACCCACGCCCGGGCGCAGGCTACACCCCGGCCGTAGCTCCGGCCGACTCTGCCGGCAGCTAGTCCGCGCGACCGGAGGCGATGGCGGCGTCCACCTCCCGCTTGCGGGCGGCCAGCTCGGCCGCGTGCTCGCGTTCTATCCGGTCGGCGATGTCCTCGTCGGCTCGCATCAGCGCGTCGAGGTCGCTTCCGGCGGCGTCAAGCACGCCCAGGTCGGCATAGGCCTGGCGCACTTTCTGGCCCCACAGCCCGATGTCCTTCACGCACGGCACGATCCGGGTGAACAGCAGCTGGCGGAACGCCTGCTGGGTGGGGGAGTGCTCGGTGAACTCGACGCATTCGGCCACGTCGAAGCCGAGCCGCTCCCAGACCTCCCTGGCGATGAACCGGTTGCGCATCAGGTGGCACCCCTCGACCACGAACTCCTCGCGGTCGGCGAGCTCGGCCGGGCTGAGCTGGGCGTAATAGTCCCGTAGCGCGAGCCGGCCGAACGCCACGTGCCGCGCCTCGTCCTGCATCACGTACGCGAGCAGCTGCTTGACAAGCGGGTTCTTCGCGATGTCCCTGTGCACGCCGAACGCGGCGAGCGCCAGCCCCTCGATGAGCACCTGCATGCCGAGGTAGGGCATGTCCCACCGCGCGTCGCCAAGCGCGTCGCCGAGCAGCTTCGCCAGGTCGGGGTTGACCGGATAGAACAGGCCGATCTTCTCCCTCATGAAGCGGGCGAACAGCTCCACGTGGCGGGCCTCGTCCATCGCCTGGGTGGCGGCATAGAACTTCGAGTCCATGTCCGGCACCGACTCGATGATCCGCGCCGCCACGGTCAGCGCACCCTGCTCGCCGTGCAGGAACTGGCTGAACAGCCATGCGGACAGGTGGTGGCCGAGTTCCTCGCGCTCGCGCTGGTTCAGCTTGTCCCACTGCCGCGACCCGTAGATCGGGCAGAACTCGTCGCCTGCCTCCGTGACGTTCTCGGCGGCGACCGGCTGGTCCCAGTCGATCCGCCTGGCGGCGTCCCACTGCTTGTCCTTGCCGCGCTGGTACAGGTCAAGCAGCCGCTGCCGCCCGTCGTCGTACTCCCAAGACAAGCGGGCGGCACCGGTCGCGGGCACGTCCCAGGTGCCGCGCGCGACGGGTGTGGTGTACAGGTCATAGGTGCTCACGCGTGCCTCCAATGGGCTCGGCGGATACCACCCCACGCCTTATTACTAGCGGGTAACGCAGCCGTGCGCAATGCCAGGCCTACTGGCCGGGGGTCTCGTGGACGGCCGAGTCCTCGGCAGGCGTGTCGGCGGTTGCCGTGTCGTCCGCCGCCGCGGGGTGGCGGGCAGCCCAGTCCGTGGCCTGTTCCGCGTCCTCGTCGTCGTCCTCGGCGATCACCAGGTCGTCCGGCGGGTCCTTGATGTACTGCTCGTACGCGGCGACGTCAGTCTCCTGCTCGTCGTCGCCCATGTCATCGGGCCCGTGGCCCGTTCGCCGGTCCATAGCTGGCTGCTTTCCCACCGCGGCGATGTTCATGCGTGTCACCGGGACGCGGCGGTCAGGCCTGGAAGCGATAGCCCATGCCGGGCTCGGTGAGCAGGTACCGCGGCCGGGACGGTTCCGGCTCGAGCTTGCGGCGCAGCTGCGCGACGTATACGCGCAGGTAGTTGCTCTCCGACTCGTACGCCGGCCCCCACACCTCCTGGAGCAGCTGTCGCTGCGTAATCAGCCGGCCGCGGTTACGGGCCAGCACCTCCAGCAGCTGCCATTCAGTCGGAGTGAGCCGGACGTCGCCTTCCCCGCTCCTGGTCACCCGCTTGGCGGCTAGGTCCACGGTGAAGTCGGGCGTGGTCACCACCGGCTCATCTGGCGCGGGCGCCGCCCGGCGGACGGCCGCGCGCAGCCGGGCAAGCAGTTCGTCCATGCCGAACGGCTTCGTGACGTAGTCGTCGGCCCCGGCGTCGAGTGCGGCCACCTTCTGTTGCTCCTGGTCCCAAACCGACAGCACGATGATCGGCGTCGAACTCCAGCCGCGAACCCCGTGGATGACGTCCGTGCCGTCCATATCGGGCAGCCCGAGATCAAGGATCAGCACGTCAGGCCGGTCCCTGGACACCGCAGCCAGTCCGGAGGCGCCGTCACTCGCGGTGCTGACCTCGTAGTTCCTTGCGGTGAGGTTGATGCGCAGCGCCCGCAGGATCGACGGCTCGTCGTCGATGACGAGGACCTTGGTCACCACCGCGCTCCGCGGTTCACTGTCCGGACCCGAGCGCGGCAGGGACCCCGCTGGTCTCGGCGGACAGCGTTACCCGGACGGTAAGCCCGCCGCCCGGGGTGTCCACCGCGACGATCGTGCCGCCCATCGCCTCGGCGAAGCCCTTGGCGACCGCGAGCCCGAGCCCGACGCCCGACGACCGTTCGTCGAGCCGCTGGAACGGCTCGAAGATCCGCTCCTTGACATCGCCCGGCACTCCGTTGCCGTGGTCAACCACCTCGAGCACGACCAGCGCACCGTCCTCCCGTGCCCGCAAGGCCGGCCGGGAATCCGGCGGGGAGTGCCGCAGCGCGTTGGAGAACAGGTTGGCGAGCACCCGCTCGAGCAGTCCGGGGTCGGCGCGGACCAGCGGCAGGTCGTCAGGCACCACGATGTCGAGCAGGTCGCTGTTGTCGAGCCCGCGCAGGGCTACCGGCGCTACCTCGTCCACGGCCGTGGCGCGCAGGAAGGGCGCCAGCGACCCGGTCTGCAGGCGGCTCATGTCGAGCAGGTTGCCGACGAGCGCGTCGAGCCGGTCGGCGTTCTGCTCGATGTTCGCGAGCAGGTCGGCCTCGTCCTCCGGCGACCAGTGCACGTCGGTCTGCCTGAGGCTGCTGACGCTGGCCTTGATGGACGCCAGCGGGGTGCGCAGGTCGTGGCTGACCGCGGCGAGCAGCGCGGTCCGCATCCGGTTCCCCTCGGCGAGCGCCTCCGCCTGGGCCGCCTGGGTGCGCAGCCGTGCCCGGTCCAGGGCCGCCACCGCCTGAGCGGTGTAGCCGGCCAGCAGCGCGGCGGTCGCGGTGGCCGCCTGCCCGCTTACCTCAAGCGCCAGGTCGGGCCTGACTTCAAACCGGATGACCGCCGCGCCCGGGTCCGCCGCGCCGCTCGTCGCCACCTTGATCCACTTGGCGCCCACGCGTTCCAGCAGGTCGGCCTGGCCGCCGTGGCTGCTGGTCAGATGCTCGAGCACATCGGCGGGGGTGTCCGTGCCGCCGAGTACCGTCTGCGCGAGGCCGAGCAGGGACGCGGTTTCCTTCGCGCTCCTGGCGGCATCCGCCTCGCGTCGCGCGGCGAGGTGCACCACGCTGCTCACCGCGACGGCGACCGTGACGAACAGCACGAGCGCGAGCAGGTTCTTCGGTTCTGCGATCGTGAAGGTGTGCAGCGGTTCTGTGAAGTACCAGTTCAGCAGCAAGCTGGCGGCCACGGCGGCGAACACCGCCGGCCAGAATCCGCCGACCACCGTGACCGCCACCACCGCGACCAGGTAGATCAGCAGGTCGTCGGAGAGGTTCAGGTGCGGACGCAGGGCGGCGAGCACCACGGTGAGCAGCGGCAGCCCGGCTGCGGCGAGCGCCGCGCCGGCCAGCTGCCTGCGGGCATTGATGCCGCTCTCTTTCTGCCGGTCCACGCTCTCTAGTGTGACCCGCGCCGTCCAGTACCGGAACAGCACGCCCGCCAGGGCTCCGCACAGCGCGCACGCCGCCATGGTGATCGCGGCGAGCGCGGCAGTCGCTCCGGTCGGCCGGAGGTCAGCGTAAGGGGGCCGCGAGAACCCGATGACGGTCAGCCAGCC
The DNA here is from genome assembly GCA_030038035.1 of Trebonia sp. The sequence continues at coordinate 12,862 of JASHPP010000682.1, read as the reverse complement.
GATGACGCCAAGCGGCACTGCCGCCGCCGGCGTGGCGAGAACCGAGACGGCCGTGACCACGACCGCGCTGCACAGCAGCACTCCGGTGGCGGACAGCCGCCCGTTCAGAGCCGCGGCCACCGTGCCCACGGCGAACAGCGCGGCGAAGCCGGCCGGCAGCGCATAGGGGGCCGGAAGTCCCGGCCGGCCCGGCAAGCGTCGCGCTGCGTGACGGCGCCAGCGTAGCGGTGTCTCATGCCGTCCACCAGTCATCGTGCTTGTCATTCCAGCGCCTTTCCGGCCAGCCGCCGACCATCTTGACGCATCCTTAACGTCCAGGTCAGCAGCCTTAACGCGGCCCTAGCAGTCAAGCATCGAAGTAGCGCCTAGCCTGATGCCCGCGATGAGAAATCAACTACCGCACCACGCGCCGCACCAGCGCCGGAAGGTCCTAAATCAGGCGACCTTTGTCTCTGCCAGTTACCGAGCGTCAGGCGGACACTGGCGGGCAGACGGCTGGGACGCGGTTGGAGGCGGAATCTAGTGGCGGCACCGCAGGGGACCGGGCTGGCTGACGGCGGCATGCCGGATGAGCTGTCCGGCGTCGCCCTGCCCGATAGCAGGCTGCCCGAGACGTTCGGCTACTCGCTGAAGCGCCGGCTGCTCGGGCCCCCGTTGGTGAACGACCAGATCTCTGAGGAGCGGCTGTCCAGGCCGCTCGCGCTTGGCGTGCTGTCCTGTGACGGGATCTCCTCGGCCGCGTACGGCACCGAGGAGATGCTGATCGAGATGATCCAGGTGGTCGGCCTCGCGGCGTTCACGCTGATCCTGCCGATGACGCTGGTGATCCTCGCAGGCGTCGCCCTGGTCGTGCTTTCCTATCGCGAGGTCGTCTCGGTCTACACCCGGGCTGGCGGTTCCTACGTGGTGGCGCGGGAGAACTTCGGCCCGCGGGTGGCGCAGGTGGCCGCGGTGGCGCTGCTCATCGACTACACGGTGACGGTCGCGGTGCAGACCGCCGCGGGCAGCGCGGCGATCGTGTCCGCGTTCCCTCAGCTCGGCAGCATCCCGGTCATCGGGCCCGACATCCTGACGGTCATCTCGGTGATCGCGGTGCTCATCATGTGCTACGGCAACCTCCGCGGCATCCGCGAGGCCGGGCGCGCGTTCGCGCTGCCGACCTACCTGTTCTCCGTCTCGGTGGGCCTGATGATCATCATCGGCCTGGCCCGCGAGCTGACCAGCGGGCTGCCGCACGTCAGCCCGTACTCCGGTGCCACGTTCCCGATCGGGCACAGCACAGAGGGCATCCTCAGCCTCGGGCTGATCTACATGCTGGCGAAGGCTTTCGCCAACGGCGGATCGTCGCTTACCGGCATTGAGGCCGTCTCCAACGCGGTCAGCGCGCTGCGCCCGCCGGAGGGCCGCAACGCCAGGCAGATCCTGGTCACCCAGGGGTCGATCGTCGCGTTCCTCATCGCCGGCATCTCCTGGCTGGCGCACGTCACCCACGCGATCCCCTACGAGGCGGGATATCCGACCGTGCTAGCCCAGGAGGCCAATGTCGTCTTCGGCACCGCCGGTCACTTCATGTACTTCGTGGTGCAGGCGGCCACCGCGCTGATCCTGTTCACTGGCGGCAACACCAGCTTCAGCGGGTTCCCGTTCCTGGCCAGCTTCGTCGCGGGCGACTCGTTCCTGCCCCGCTGGCTGACCAAGCGCGGCCACCGGCTCGCGCTGTCCAACGGCATCATCGTGCTCACGATCGTCTCGCTGGTGCTGCTGATCAGCACGGGCGCGAAGGTCAACGGCCTGATCCCCTTCTACGCGATCGGCGTGTTCACCGGGTTCTCGATGGCGGGGTTCGGCATGGCCAAGTACCACAGGCGGGTCAAGGAAAGCGGCTGGCGGCGGCGACTGGTGATCAACCGGACCGCGGCCGTCTACACCGCGATCGTCGTGGCGATCTTCGCGGTCGTGAAGTTCACCGAGGGCGCCTGGGTAATCGTCGTCGTGTTCCCGCTCCTGGTGCTGCTGCTGATCAGGCTGAACCGGCAGTACCGGATGGAGGCCGAGGTCCTGCAGAACATCAGCGAGCGGGCGGCCACGATCACGCTGCGGCAGCCGAACTACAGCCGCCGCGTGGTGCTGATCTTCGTGGACAGCGTGGACCTGGCGACGTTCGCGGCCATCAGGTACGCCCGTGGCCTGCGGCCGACGACCGTGCGAGCGGTGCACTTCGTCATCGACGCCGCCCAGGCCGACAAGCTGCGCGAGAACTGGGTGCGGTTCGGGCAGGGCATCCCGCTGGAGATGATCGATACGCCGGACCGCAGGCTGCTGCGGGCTTCCGTGGAGCTTGTCAGCCAGGAAGCGGCCCAGAACGGCACGCACGTCACCGTGGTGCTGCCGCGGCGCAGCTACTCCCCGCTCCTCGGGCGGCTGCTGCACGACCGCACGGCGGACAAGATCGCCTCGGTGGTCAGCCGGGTGCCCAACTCCGCCGCGACGATCATCCCGTTCGATGTCGAGAGCCGGGTCCAGGTGCTCCACGCCCGGCACGCCGCCCACCTCGCGGCGACAGGGGCAGCGGCAGGGCAGACGCCAGCGCCCGTTCAGACGACAGAAAAGAGCCCGGCTGCCGCGGCCCAGGTCGGCAAGGAGGACGGATCCGAAGTACGGGCCGCGGTGCTGCCGCCCGGCGTGACGCCGATCGGCGCGCTCAGCGGGCCGGGGAAGGCGACGATCGAGGGCAAGGTACGGGCGGTGGAGATCCGCCCGGTGGAGCAGAACTGCGTGTTCGAGTGCACGGTGACCGATGGGACCGGGACGCTGACAGCCATGTTCTACGGCCGCACCCACATTCCCGGCGTGGAACCCGGCGCGCGGCTGCGGCTGGACGGCAAGGTGTCGATGCGCGAAGACGGTCCGGCCATGATCAACCCGGCGTACCAGCTGCTGCCCAGGGGCGCGGCGGAATGACTCCTACTGGTCCCTGCTGGGGAAGAGCAGCTCATAAGCGGGGTTGATCATCACGGGCTGGCCGCCGCGGATCCCGGCCGGGCCGTGGAACCGGACCCGCGCCCCGCAGACCAGACCAGGAATGTGCGACCTGCCGTAGAACATCGCGGTCAGGCTGCCCGTGTGGTCGCTGATCTCCACGGCCAGCACCGAGTTCCGCTCGACCGGCCGGATCTCGACGACCCGGATCCGCCCCTCGACCGTGGCCTTCCCCGGCGAGGTCACCGAGCCGATCGGGGAAACGCTCGGTGCCGCGGCCGGCGCTCCCTGCTCGTCGCCGCTGCCGGGGTGCCGCCTGGCCGGGCGGGGCGGCGCGGCTCGCTCATTGCCCAGCAGGGCATGGCGAGCGGCGATGTCCGCCTCGAGCGCGAGTTCCGTGGCGGTGGCCGCCTGCGCGGCGTCGCCCTCGGCCGGTTCCGCCGCGGCCGGCGCCGGCGCCGCGGCGGGCTTCGCGAGCCTGGCCGATCTGGCCGCCGCCTGGCGTGCCTGCAGTACCGCCACCCGGCTCGGCACGTCGTACGGGACGATGGTGGCGGCCGACCGCGGGATGCGGCTGACCGCGGCGGCGATCTTGTCCGCCGTGCGGTCGTGCAGCAGCCGCCCGAGGAGCGGGGAGTAGCTGCGCCGCGGCAGGATCACGGTCACGTACGTGCCCGGATCCTGGACCTCCCGCTCGGCCAGTTCGCTCGCGGCCTTGGTGAGCCGGCGGTCGGGGCAGTCGATGAAGTCGAGGGCGACGCCGCGGTCTGCCCGGGTCCACTTCTCGCGCAGCCTCTCGGCCCGCACATTGTCGATGACGAAGTGCACCGCGCGGATCGTCGTGGGCCGCTGGCTCCGTGCGTAGCGGAGCGCCGCGAGCGTGGCCAGGTCGAAGCTGTCCACGAAGACGAAGACCACGCGCCGGGAGTAATGCGGGGCGGGGCTCGGCTGCTCGCCGCTGACCGTATCGAGGACTTCGGCCTCCGCCCGGTATTCGGCGTTCAGCCGGATCAGCGCGGGGACCAGCACGAGGAAGAGCACAAGGACCAGCCAGGCGCCTTCCGCGAACTTCACGACCGCGAAGATCACCACGACGACCGAGGTCAGCAGCCCGGCCGAGAAGTTGATCGCGAACCTGTGCCGCCAGCCCTGCTCCCGGTGGGTGTGGTGGTACTTGGCCATGCCGAAGCCGGCCATCGAGAACGCGGTGAACACGCCGATCGCGTACAGCGGCACCAGGCTGTTGACGTCCGCGTTCTTGACGATCAGCAGCGCGACCGAGACGATCGTCAGCAGGATGATCGCGTTGGAGAACACCAGCCGGTGGCCGCGCTTGAGCAGCCAGCGCGGCAGGAACGAGTCCCCCGCGACGTAGCTGGTCAGGAACGGGAACCCGTTGAAGCTGGTGTTGCCGCCTGTGTACAGGATCAGCATGGTCGCCGCCTGCACCAGCAGGAACAAGGCCTGCCCGAGGAACGTGTGCCCGAAGACGATCTTGGCTTCCTGCGCCAGCACCGTCGGGTAGCCGGCGACATAGGGCGTGGCATGCGTGGCGTGCGCGAGCCAGGAGATCCCGGCCACGAGCGTGCCCAGGATGAGCCCCTCGGTGATCAGCACCCGGCGGGCGTTGACCCCCTCCGGCGGATGGAACGCGCCCACCGCGTCGCTCACCGCCTCGATGCCGGTCAGCGACGCGCCGCCGTTGGCGAACGCGCGCAGCAGCGTGAAGATCATCACGCCGCTGATCAGTCCCGCGGTCCCCGAGCCGAGCGTGTAAGTGCCGTGCATCGTCTTCGGGTCGTAGAGCGGGAGGTTGCCCATGACCTCGCGGACCAGGCCGACCACGATCATCAAGATGACCGAACCCGCGAACAGGTACGTGGGCACGGCGAACGCCCGGCCCGCTTCCTTGATGCCGCGCAGGTTGCCGTAGCACATCACGAGCACGACGCCGACGCAGATCTCCAGCTTGTACGGCCCGATGGCCGGGAACGCCGAGGCGACGGCCGCCGTGCCGGCGGCGATCTGGACGGCGACGGTCACCACGTAGTCGATGAGCAGCGCCACCGCGCAGATCTGCGCGACCCGGGGCCCGAAATTCTCCCGCGCCACCACATAGGAGCCGCCCGGCCTGATGTAGACCATGACGACTTCCCTGTAGGAGAGCACCACGAGCGTCATCACGAGCAGGATGACCAGCGTCATCGGGAGAATCAGGGTGAACGCCGCCAGGCCGGCCAGCGGTAGCAGCGCGATCAGGATCTCCTCGGTGCCGTACGCGGACGACGAGATCCCGTCAGGCGACAAGACGCCAAGCGCCAGCGGCTTGGACAGCCGCTGCTCGCCGAGCTGCTCGTTGACCAGGGGCGGGCCGAGCATCCGCCGCTTCGCGGTGTACCAGAAGCCGTCCGGCTGGCTGCCGCGCCCGTCAAGCAGGCCCACTGGCTCGGGCATGGCCACGATCTGCGCCTTTCGTCGGTCAAACGTGCCGGTGACTTCTTATCACCTCAACGCACCAGGTTATGCGCGGTGCGTCGGGGTACCCCCGAGGACCAGGAATAGCCCCCGGGAAGGGACACCGTCAACCTGGCGTTCACTTGCGGGTGGGATGGTGATGCCGTGGAACGGGGAGTCATCGGGTGCGGCGAAGCGCGTTCCGGTGACCGGGGGATTTTTCGCGGGGAACATAGGGATCGCGGGACGGCCTGTCCCCGCACGTAAACGCAGTGCTAGCTAATCAAGAGGCATCAACATGACCAGTACATCGCCTGCGTCACCGCCTCCGACGGCGGAACGCGGGCAGACGATGCGCCTTTCCACCCTGCTCAAGCGGCCCGTCGCCGACAGCGGCGGCGAGTCGCTCGGACGGGTGTCCGATGTGATCGTGCGGCTCCGCGGTTCGGACTACCCGCAGGTCACCGGCATGGTCGCGGCGATTGGCGGGGGACGTGAGGTCTTCGTCCCGATGGACAAGGTCGCCGACTTCGACGGCGACGTGCTCAAGCTCACGACCGCCAAGCTCGACCTGCGGCGTTTCGAGCGGCGCGAGGGCGAGGTGCTGCTCAGCGCGGACGTGCTCGGCCACCGGCTGATCGATGTGGAGAACGCGCGGCTAGTCCGCGCGTGGGACCTGCAGCTGTACAGGGACGGCGCGGAATGGGTCCTGTCGGGGGTGGACACCAGGCGCCGGCCGCGACGGCTGTTCGGCTTGCTCGGTCCGGATCCGCACGCCGCGGACGGGCCGTCCTTCCGCGACTGGCACGACTTCGAGTCGCTGATCGGGCACGAGAGCAGCGCGCTCCAGCGGCGGCCGTTCGCCCGGGTGCGCAGGCTGAAGCCGGCTCAGATAGCGGACCTGCTCGAGGAGGCGTCGAAGAACGAGGAGACCGAGATCCTCGGCCGGGTGCACGACGACCCGGAACTGGAGGCGGACGTCTTCGAGGAACTGGACGAGGACCTCGCCACCCGGCTGCTCGGTGCCCGCACGGACGCGGAAATCGCCGCCGTGCTCAGCAGGATGCGGGCCGACGACGCCGCGGACGCGATCGCCGAGCTGCCGCAGGCGCGGCGGCAGCCGGTGCTCGACCTGCTGCCGTCGCCGCAGCGGACCAAGGTGCTCACGCTGCTCGGCTTCAACCAGACGAGCGCCGGCGGGCTCATGGGGGTGGACTTCGTTGCGGTGCCGAGCATGACGAACGTCTCGGACGCGCTTGACGCGATCCGCGGGTCGGGCACGCTGCAGCCGGAGGCGCTGACCAGCGTGCACGCCGTCGACTCCGACGGCGGCCTGCGCGGCGTGGCCCGCCTGGTCACGCTGGTGCAGGCCGATCCGGCCAGCACGCTGATCGACGTGTGCGACACGGATCCGGTCAGGGTGGGCACCGACACCGACGTCATGGACGTCGCCGTGCTCATGACGGACTACAACCTCATCACGATCCCCGTGGTCGACGACGAGCGCCGGCTGCTCGGGGTCATCACGGTCGACGACATCCTGGAGATCACGTTGCCTGACGACTGGCGGCGGCGCGAGGCGGCGGAGCCGCCGGACGCCCACCACGGGGACGCTAGGTGACCACCCGAGGCGGCCCCGCACAACCCCAGCAGCCCGGTCACCCGGCGTCACCAGAACAGGGCCTGGACACCTCCCAGCCGGCCCAGCAGGCAGGCACGTCCGTGCCCACGCGGCCGGCCCTCGCCAAGCCGCCGCCCTCCGCGGTGCTCGACGAGGCCCATCTCGGCGACATCGAGGGCGCGCTCGGCCGGATCCGGCTCGGCGAGGAGGAAGTTGGCGGCGGCGTCAAGCGCAAGCTGATCACTTTCCTCGCGGTCATGGGACCCGGGCTGATCGTGATGGTCGGCGACAACGACGCCGGCGGCGTGTCCACCTACGCGCAGGCGGGGCAGAACTACGGCTACAGCCTGCTGTGGACGCTGCTGCTGCTGATCCCGGTGCTTATCGTCAACCAGGAGATGGTGGTCCGGCTCGGCGCGGTCACCGGCGTAGGGCACGCCCGGCTCATCAACGAGCGGTTCGGCAGGTTCTGGGGCTGGTTCAGCGTGGGCGACCTGTTCATCCTGAACTTCCTGACGATCGTCACCGAATTCATCGGCGTCTCCCTGGCGCTGCAGTATTTCCACGTCACCCCGTACGTCTCGGTGCCGGTCACCGGAGTCGTCCTGGTCGCCATCACCGCGAGCGGCAGCTTCCGCCGCTGGGAACAGGCGCTGTTCGGGTTTATCGCGGTGAGCTTGATCCTGATTCCGCTCGGGCTCACGTCCGGCCCGCACTGGAGTCAGATCGGCTACCACTTCGTCGTGCCCGGCGTGCAGGGGGGGTTCACCTCCACCTCGGTGCTCCTGATCATCGCGATCGTGGGCACCACCGTCGCCCCCTGGCAGCTGTTCTTCCAGCAGTCGAACGTCATCGACAAGCGGATCACCCCGCGGTTCATCCCGTACGAGCGGGCCGACACCACGGTGGGCGCTTTCGTCGTGGTGATCGGGGCCTCGCTGATCCTGATTTCCGCGGTCTTCGCCGTCCGCGGCACCCACCTGGCCGGGAACTTCACCGATGCGCTCGGGGTGGCGCACGCGCTGGAGATGCACGGCGGCTGGTACGGCGCGGCGTTCTCGATCGTGCTGCTCGACGCGTCGATCATCGGCGCGGCGTCGGTCACCTTGTCCACCAGCTACGCGTTCGGCGACGTGTTCGGCATCAGGCACTCGCTGCACCGCTCGTTCAAGGACGCCAAGCCGTTCTACGCCTTCTACGTCGCCATGATCGTGCTCGCGGCGACGATCGTGCTCATCCCGGGCACCCCGCTCGGGCTGCTCACCACCGCGGTGCAGGCGCTGGCCGGGATCCTGCTGCCGAGCGCGAGCGTGTTCCTGCTGCTGCTGTGCAACGACCGCGAGGTGCTCGGCCCGTGGATGAACCCGCGGTGGCTGAACATCGTTGCGGTGTTCATCATCGGCGTGCTGCTCGTGCTGTCGGGCACGCTGGTCATCAGCACGCTGTTCCCCGGCATCAGCGCGACCACGGTCGCGGTTTGGGTGGCCGTCGCGCTGCTTGCCTTCGCCGCCCTGGCCGGCGTGTGGATCCGGATCACCGGGCGGCGGAGCCCCGCGCCGCCGCCGCACCCGCGCGCCGCCATGTCCCCGGCCGAACGCATGAGCTGGCGGATGCCGCCGCTCGCGCTGCTCAAGCCCGTGCAGTGGTCGCCGCTGACCAAGATTGGCGTGCTGACCCTGCGCGGGTACCTCGTGATCTCGGTGCTGCTGCTGATCGTCAAGGCCGTCCGGCTGGGCCACGGCTGACAAGCCTTCCGCGATTCTGCCGGTTCCGCGGGCGCGGATACGCGTCAATCACCCGCGCGGGGCGATGCGGGACAGCCTGCCGCGCGGAGAAAGTTATCGCGCGCCGGGCCTGGAGGACGCGCCCGCGCAGCCATCCGGCGCCCTGTTCACCTCTGCGCTAAGGAGCAAGCGATGCCGCTCGCTGACTCGTCCTACCCGGCACTTTCCGTTTTCTGGAGCATCGTCGAGGTTTTCTTGTGGGTGCTCTGGTTCTGGATCCTGATCACGGTGATCATCGACCTGTTCCGCAGCCCCGACATGTCAGGCTGGACGAAGGCCCTGTGGTTCCTGTTCGTGCTGTTCATCCCGCTCATCGGCGTGCTGTGCTACCTGATCGTCCGCGGCCCGAGCATGCACGAGCGGGCACGGGCGGCGCAGCGCAGGCAGGACGAGGAATTCCGCTCTTACGTCCAGGAGGCAGCCGGGCCGCAGAGCGCCGCCGACGAGATCACCAAGCTCGCCGGCCTGCGCGACCACGGAGTCATCACGAACGAGGAATTCGAGCGCGAGAAGTCCAAGATCCTCGCTCCGCCCGCTGCCTGACCTAGTAGGCGCGGCCGAAGATGACCCGCTTGCCGTAAGCCGACGGCAGGCCGCACCGGATGCACGGGCCAGACTCCGGCTCCCCGTCAAGCGGGATGCAGCGGGCCGTGGCCGCGGTCGCGGCCTTGATCTCCTCCTCGCACTCCGGCGTGCCGCAGTGCAGCGCGCGAGCCCAGCCGGTCGCCACCGCCTTGGCGAAGTCGTCCCAGTCGTCGGTGGTGACCGTATGGGAGTCACGGAACGCGGCGGCCCGCCCGAGCAGGAAGCCCTGGAACGCCTCGAGCTCGGCGGCCAGCCGCGCGGTGGCCCCGTCCAGCGAGACGGACTCCTTGGCCTCGCCGAGCCGGCGGACCATCACCGCGCTGCCCGCCGCGAGGTCGCGGGGGCCGAGCTCCAGCCGGACCGGCACGCCCCGCAGCTCCCAGTCGTTGAACTTGAATCCAGGCGACAGGTGCGGACGGTCGTCCACGTGCGCCCGGATGCCCGCGCCGGCCAGCCGCCGGGCCAGCGCCGCCGCGGCCGCGATGACCTCGCCGGACTGGCCGCCCCGGCCGATCGGCACGATGACGACCTGGTACGGGGCGAGCCGGGGCGGCAGCACCAGGCCCTTGTCGTCGCCGTGTGTCATGATCACGCCGCCGATCATGCGGGTGCTCATGCCCCAGGAGACCGTGTGCGCGTGGCTGAGGTGGCCGTCCTCGCCCGTGTACTGGATGTTGAACGCCTGGGCGAAGTTCGTGCCCATGTAGTGCGACGTGCCGGCCTGCAGCGCCCGGCCGTCGCGCATCATGCCCTCGATCGTGAACGTGCGGACCGCGCCGGCGAACCGCTCGCCTGGCGTCTTCTCACCCTCGATGACCGGCATGGCGGCCACCTCGCGGGCGGTGCGCGCGTAGATCGTGTCCAGCGCGAGCATGGTCTCGCGCATCGCGTCCGCCTCGTCCGCGTGCGCGGTGTGGCCCTCCTGCCAGAGGAATTCGGTCGTGCGCAGGAACATCCGCGGCCGCAGCTCCCAGCGCACCACGTTCGCCCACTGGTTGAGCAGCATGGGCAGGTCCCGGTGCGAGCTGATCCACTTGGCCATGAACTCGCCGATGACCGTCTCTGAGGTGGGCCGGACGATGAGCGGTTCCTCAAGCTCCTTGCCGCCCGCATGGGTCACGACCGCGAGCTCCGGCGCGAACCCCTCGACGTGTTCGGCCTCACGCTGCAGGTAGCTCTGCGGGATCAGCAGCGGGAAGTACGCGTTCTGGTGCCCGGTCTCCTTGATCCGCCGGTCCAGATCGGCCTGCAGCAGCTCCCAGAGCCGGTATCCGTACGGGCGGATGACCATCGTGCCCTTGGCCGGGCCGCGGTCCACAAGCTCCGCCTTGAAGACCAGTTCGTTGTACCAGGCGGAGAAGTCTTCGCTCTGCGGCGTCACTCCGCGTTCGTCTCGGGCCACGTCTTCGAGGTTAGACCAGGGCGGAGGATGCGAGATTCGAACTCGCGAGGGCTTGCACCCAACACGCTTTCCAAGCGTGCGCCCTAGGCCACTAGGCGAATCCTCCGCCGGGAAGCTTACCGGAGTCCGGCGGCACGTGAAGCCGTCACCGAATCGGGGCGGACCGCGTGCGGCCCGATGGGCGCGAGCGGTGCCCGGGCTGGCTAGACTTACCGAACGACCCCCCGTGCGGCGTTACCTCGCCAACCCCCCCAGGGCCGGAAGGCAGCAAGGGTACGCGGGCTCTGACGGGTGCGCGGGGGGTCCTCGCAGGCGAGATGAGATCATGGCGGAAGACTCCGAAGCAACCCGGACCACGCAAGGCCTGGCCTTGTACCGCAAGTACCGCCCCGCCACGTTCGCCGAACTCCGCGGCCAGGACCATGTGACGGCCCCGCTCCGGCAGGCGCTGCGTAACGGGCGGGTGAGTCACGCCTACCTGTTCAGCGGCCCGCGCGGCTGCGGCAAGACGTCGAGCGCGCGCATCCTCGCCCGCAGCCTGAACTGCGTCAACGGCCCGACGCCCGATCCGTGCGGCGGCTGCGATTCCTGTGTCGCGCTCGCCCCGTCCGGGCCAGGCAGCATCGACGTGATCGAGATCGACGCCGCGAGCCACGGCGGCGTCGACGACGCGCGCGACCTGCGCGAGCGGGCGTTCTACTCACCGGTCGCGGGCCACTACAAGATTTACATCATCGACGAGGCGCACATGGTAACCCAGCAGGGCTTCAACGCCCTGCTCAAGCTCGTCGAGGAGCCGCCCCCGCACCTGAAGTTCATCTTCGCGACCACCGAGCCGGACAAGGTCATCCCGACGATCAGGTCGCGGACGCACCACTACCCGTTCCGGCTGATGCCCCCGTCGGTCATGCGCGAGCTTCTCGAGGACATCCTGAACTCCGAGGGCGTCCCGTTCGAGCCCGCCGTGATCCCGCTCGTGGTGCGGGCAGGCGCCGGCTCGGCCCGTGACGCGCTGTCCGTCCTCGACCAGCTGCTCGCCGGGTCCGACGAGGCCGGGCTGAGGTACGACCTGGCCGTCGCGCTGCTCGGCTACACCGACGCCAGCCTGCTCGATGAGATCGTGGACGCGTTCGCCGCCGCCGACGGGGCGACGGTCTTCCGCGCGGTGAACCGGGTAATCGAGGGCGGCCACGAACCGCGCCGGTTCGCTGCCGACATGCTGGACCGGTTCCGCGACCTGATCGTGCTCGCCTCGGTGCCCGACGCGATCGCGACCGGGCTGCTCGACGTGCCCCCGGACCGCGCGGAGGCGCTGACCGGGCAGGCCAGCCGGTCCGGGCTGGCGGCGCTGACCCGCGCCGCCGAGATCGTCAGCGCGGGGCTCGACCAGATGCGCGGCGCCACCTCGCCCCGGCTGCTGCTCGAGCTGGTGTGCGCGCAGGTGCTGCTCCCGGCGGCGGCTACCGACGAGCGCTCCATGCTGGCCCGGCTGGAACGGCTCGAATCACGCGCCGCAGCCCCGTCCGCCGGATCCCGGGGAACGGTCCCGCAGCCAGCCGCAGATGATCCAGAACGGGCCGTGGCGGCTCCCCGGGCCACTGCCCCTCCCCAGCAGGAGCGGCCGGCCGGGCACGCGGCGCCCCCGGCGGCACCCGCCACGCCAGCCCCGGCATCCTCCCGCGCCCCGGCATCCTCCCCCGCCCCCCGGGGCGAGCTTACCGGTGAGGTGCTGCGGCAGGCCTGGACCGGGGTGCTTGACACGCTCAAGGCCCAGTACAAGGTCACCTGGGTGCTGCTGAACGACTCCAGCGTGCTGTCGTTCGACGAAGGCGTGCTGACGCTCCGGTTTCCCAGGCAGGGAAACGTGAAGGGTTTCGCGGGCAGCAGGCACGAGGACGTCCTGAGGGAGGTGCTGCGCGCGCGATTCGGGGTGACCGTCACGATCCGCGCGATCTCCGGCGGAGACCCGCCGCCCGGGGAGCGGCGCCGCCCCAGCCCCGCGCCGGCCCAGGCGGCGCCGGGCCGGCCGTCGCGGCC
>JASHPP010000681.1 GCA_030038035.1 Trebonia sp. | reverse complement strand
CAGGTCGGCGGGGTCGGTGTAGGCGGTGTCGGCGATCCGGCGCGACAGCGAGAACGGCCCGGTGAAGGAGAATTTGACGGGGCGGTCGGTCAGCTGCCTGGTGAAGTCGAAGTCGGCGGCGAGCCCGAGGCTGGACTTGTCGTCCTCGGGCAGCGGCGAGGTGACCTCGGCCTCGTAGTAGTCGTAGTAATCCGACTTACCGCGCTGCGCGATGTGCACGCCGGGGATGCGGGCCAGGAAGTAGTCGATGTCGTTGTCCCGGCGCAGCTCCCCGTCGGAGACGATGTCGATCCCCGCCCGCTCCTGGTCCTTGACCGCGGCCTTGATCGCGACCTCGTGGATCTCCGCCAGGTGCTGCGCGCTGATCCGCCGCTGGTAGTACTCGGTCTTGAGCCGCTCAAGCCACTCCGGGACCGAGTACGATCCCACGACCGTGGTCGGCAGGTAGCGGTGCCACTGTTCGCTCGGCGTCATCTGTCCCCGTCCTAATCCCTGACCTGCGCGGTAAGGGTCTTGATGTTGGCGCCTGGCCGCTCCTTGAACTGGCTGAACCCCACCTGGAAGCCGCGGCGGTTGGCCAGCAGCGCGAGCAGCGGGCCGTTGACCCAGTTGACCGTCGACCCGTCGTACTTGCCCGGGCCGTAGAAGCCCGTCCCGTACTGATCGGTCCCGGTCAGGAACAGGTCGTGGCAGGCCACCTGGCCGAACGGGTGCAGCAGCGGCAACGTGTCCGCGAAGCTGGCAAGCGCCCCGTTGCTGACGTGCATCCGGACGTCGCCCTCGGCGGCGAGCAGCGGGCGCAGGATCTCCCCGGTCAGCGACGGGGTGACCTGGTAGGTGTCCAGGCCCTCGAGCGGCACGTACCGCTCGGCCTGGCGCAGCGCGCCCCACACCGCCTGCCAGAACAGGACCGCCGCCCCTGGGTCGGCGAACTTGCCGGGCAGCGACTCCGACAGCAGCTCAGGGCCGATCCGCAGCAGCCGCTCGGTGAGCGGGGCGAGCTCCCGCTCCGCCACGCCGAACTGCTCCGCGATCCGCGCCGCGGCGGGTGCGGACAGGTAGGCGCGGGTCTGCACGAGGTACACCCGGCCCCTGATGGACGCCACCTCGTCGGTGGGAAGGTTGTCGTACACGTTGGAGATGTAGACGAGGAACGCCTTCCCGGCCAGGAATCCCACGCTCCCCGTCAGCCGGGTGGCCTCGAGCACCAGCCCGCTGACGTGGTCGCCGTGGTGCGCGACCTCCTGTCGCGCCCGGTCGAGCACGTGCGCCGAGTAGTCGCCCATCAGGTAGTGCAGCCGGCGGTAGTAGTCGCGGCCGTGCCGCCTGTCGAGTTCGGTGAACGCGTCAAGCCAGGTACGCGCCTGTCCTCCGTTGCCCACGCCAAGCTCGATGACGTAAAGCGCCTCGGGCAGCGCGCGCCGTGCCGCCAGCTCGTCCCAGACCTTGAACAGGTCAAGGATCAGGTCGCGTGCCGTGGCGGCGTTACGCGCGTCGCTCTCCCCGCCGGGCAGCGCGTGCTCGTACTCCCGGCCCGTGGCCTTCTCCCAGATCGCCAGCGCCTGCCAGTACAGCGCGTTGAAGCGCCAGACGCAGCTGGCCGAGCCCGGCACCCAGGGCTCAAGCCAGACGTTTGCACCAGCGTCGGCGTCCGTGAGGGCCGCGTTCACCACCGCCGCCACGTCCGTGCCCGGCTGCGCGCAGCGGCGCAGGTCCACGGCGAGTTCGTAGCCGTCCACGGCCGCCTCGGCGCCGGAGTCGGGAGATCCCGCGCCGGCCGCGATGACCGGGCGCACCATGACGGTGTCACGGAAGTTGTTCTTGTACTGGATCCAGTCGCAGCTCACGCGCAGCCGCGTGAGGTCCACGTCGGCGGCGCACAGCGCGCCGACCAGCGGGCCGATCGCCGCCTGCGCCCCCGCGGATTCGCGCAGCTTGCGGACGGCGCGAACCTCAATGTCCATCGGCCCACTTCCCGACTGGAGCCGGCCGGCGCGCCCCGGCCGGGAGCCGGCCCCGCAGCAGGCTCACTCGTGGTCCCCGGGCGGGAAAACAACTCCAGCCGGCTTTTCACCTGACTGGCGGCTGAATTGCGCGCCAATAGCGCCAGTGCCTATAGCACCGAATTCATAAATGCCGTTAGTGCTCGCACACAGGCGCGCCGGGCGTCGCTGAGCCAGTCCCACGTTCCTCATGCTGCCTCAGCCGATGACCCCAGGCATCGACACGCCCCACAAGCTTTGCGGGGAGGCCCCTGTGCAGCCGCACAACGAAAACCGGCGGCCGCCGCTAAAACCGGCTGACCACCTCGCTGCCGAGCAGCCTGATGTGCTCGACGTCACCGGGCCCGTAGACGTGGAAGTAGACCGTGTCCGCGCCCTGGGCGGCCAGGTCCTCGATCGCCGCGATCACGTCGCCTGCGGTGCCGGTGACGCCCGCCGCGAGCAGCCGCGCGCCCGGCTCGCCCAGCGACTCCTTGCGCCGCTCCAGGTCCTGCGGTGAGGAGCCGATGCACACCGGCAGCGTCGCGGACAGCCGGACCTCCGCCGGGTCGCGGCCGACGACGTCCGCGCAGATCCGCCGGAAGTTGGCGTACCGCTCGCGCACCTGCGTGCCCAGCGCGCCGTTGAACTCGTCGGCGTACTTCGCCGCCAGCGTCGGGGTGCGCTTGGGGCCGGCCCCGCCGATGATGATCTTCGGCCGGGCTGCTGGCCGCGGGATCGAGGTGCAATCCTGCACCTGGTAGAACTTGCCGTCGAAGCTGAACCGCTCCCCCGGCCTGGTCCGCCACAGCCCGGTGAGGATCGCCAGCTGCTCCTCCAGCCGGTCGAACCGCTCGCCGAGCGGCGGGAACGGGATGCCGAAGTACTGGTGCTCGCGCTCGTACCAGGCGGCCCCGATGCCCAGCTCGGCCCGGCCGCCGCTCATCTGGTCGACGGTCGCGACCTCGACCGCCAGCTGGCCAGGCAGCCGGAAGGTCGACGCGTTGACCAGGGTGCCGATGCGGACCCGGCTGGTCTGCACCGCCAGCCCGGCCAGCGTCGTCCACGAGTCGGTCGGCTGATAGGTGGTGTCGTCGGCGTCGATGCCCAGGTAGTGGTCGGAGCGGAAGAAGGCGTCGAACCCGCCCTCTTCCGCCGCCCGCGCCAAGGCGAGGATCTGCTCATACGTGGCACCGTGGTGCGGTTCAAGCAGTATCCGCAGCCTCATCCAGTCTCCTTCGGGTGGGAATTAAAAGATCGCTACGCGGAACGGAACGTGGCGCCTGTGGTCGCGTCGGCGGCTGTCACGACCGTCGCGACCGGCGCCGGCTGGTTCAGCGGGTAGTGGCACGCGACGAAGTGGCCTGCCGCCAGCTCCCTGGGCTTGGGCTCCTCCGCGGCGCACAGGTCCGTGGCCCGCGGGCACCTGGTGCGGAACCGGCATCCGCTCGGCGGGTTGATCGGCGACGGCGGCTCGCCCTTGATCGTCGTGGCCGCCCGCGCGGCGCCCGGCTCGGTGGACGGGATCGAGTCGAGCAGCGCCCGCGTGTAGGGGTGCAGCGGCTCCCGGTACACGTCCTCGCCCCGCCCGATCTCGCACAGCTTCCCGAGGTACATCACCGCGACCCGGTCGCTGACCTGCTTGACCAGCGACAGGTCGTGCGCGATGAACAGGTAGGACAGTCCGAGTTCGGCACGCAGCTTCTCGAACAGGCTGAGCACCTGTGCCTGGACCAGCACGTCGAGTGACGATACGGCCTCGTCGCAGATGATCAGCGACGGTTCCAGTGCCACCGCCCGGGCGATGGCGACACGCTGCGCCTGCCCGCCGGATAGCTCCCTGGGATGCCGCTTGGCGTACCGCCCCGGATCCAGGCCCACCAGGTCGAGCAGTTCATCGACCCGTTTGCGCCGCGCGGTCCTGTCGCCGGCGTGGTAGGCGACCAGCGGCTCGTCGATGATTGACTGCACCTTCCACTTCGGGTCAAGCGACCCGAACGGGTCCTGGAAAACGAACTGCATGTGCCGGCGCGCCTGGAGCAGCCTCCTGCCGCGCAGCCTGGTCAGCTCGGTGCCGCGGAACATGACAGAGCCCGACTTCGGGCGCGGGGCCTGCAGGATCGCCCGGGCCAGGGTGGACTTGCCGGACCCTGTCTCGCCCACGATGCCGAGCGTCTCGCCGGGCATGATGTCGAACGACACGCCGGACACCGCCTGCACGACGCCCGCCTTGCTGCCGCTGCTGCCGAACAGTGCGCCCTCACCGGCGCTCGTGCGGTCCGTCCCCGCGGCGCCGCGGGTGCGCACCACGAACTCCTGGACCAGGTCGTGCACCGACAGCAGCGGCTCCCCGGCCGTCGGCTGGTCCGGGGGGGTCGGTTCGGCGGTCATGCCACGCCTCCGTTCTCGCAGGGGTGCCAGCATGCCCATCGGTGGTTGGGTGCGTGCTCGAGCAGCGCCGGCGCCTTCGCCACGCAGTCGTCGGCCGCGCTCCCGCAGCGCGGCGCGAACGAGCAGCCTGGCGGCAGCGCGGTCGGGTCAGGCGGCCGCCCGCCGACGATGGGCAGCGGGGAGTGCGCCGGCCGCTCCAGGTGCGGGACCGCGTCGAGCAGCGCACGGGTGTAGCGCATCCGGACGGCGCCGCCGGCGCCGAAGAGCCGCAAGGCCGGCGCCTGCTCCACGATCTTGCCCGCGTACATCACGATCACCTCGTCCGCGTAGGACGCCGCGAGCCCCATGTCGTGGCTGATCAGGACCAGCGCCATGTCCAGCTCGTGCTGCAGTTCGAGCAGCAGCTCCATGATCTGCGCCTGGGTAGTCACGTCGAGCGAGGTGGTGGCCTCGTCGGCCATCAGCAGCTTCGGCCGGCACGCCAGCGCGATCGCGATCACCACGCGCTGGCGCATGCCGCCAGAGAGCTGGTGCGGGTACTCGTGGAACCGGCGCTCGGCCGCCGGGATGCGAACCAGCCGCAGCAGCTCGATCGCCTGCGTCTGCGCCTCGTGCCTGCTCACCTTGCGGTGCGTCCTGATGGCCTCGGTGATCTGGACACCGATCCGCATCGTCGGGTTGAGCGACCGGGCCGGGTCCTGGAACACCATCGCTATGTCGGAGCCGCGGTGCTTGCGCAACTCGGCGTCGGACAAGCCGATCAGCTCGGCACCGCGCAGCCGGGCGGACCCGCCGATCGCCGTGCCCAGCGGGAGCAGCCCCATGATGGCCCGGCAGCAGACGGTCTTGCCTGACCCCGACTCGCCGATGATCGCGAGCGTGCGCCCGGGATCGACAGAGAAGCTGACTCCGTCGACGGCACGCAGCTCGCGGCCCCCGACCACGAACGAGACCCGCAGGTCGTCGACCTGCAGCAGAGCATCGGTCATCGCACCCCCCACCGCTCGCGCAGCGCGTCCCCGAGCATGTTCAGCGCCACCACGGTGACCAGCAGGAAAATCGACGGGATCAGCACGTACTCGGGCTGCGCGGTCAGCACCTGCTGGCCTTGCGCGATCATGGAGCCCCAGCTTGCCTCGGGCAGCGGGATGCCGTAGCCCAGGAAGTCCAGGGCGCCCTCCAGGATGATCACGATGCCGATGCCGAGCAGGCTGAACGTCACGATGCCCGGCAAGATGTTCGGCACGATGTGGCGGACGATGATCCGCCAGCCGCGGGTGCCGGCCAGCCGGGCCGCGGTCATGAACGGCAGCGCCCGCAGCGTCAGCGTGGCACCCCGCACGACCCTCCCGAGCGCCGGGACCGCGAACACGGAAAGCGCCAAGATCACGTGCGGCTCGCTCGGCCCGAGCCCCTCCGCGATCACCAGCGCCAGCACCAGGGCGGGGAACGCGATCAGGACGTCGAGCACCCGGCTCAGGACGGCGTCGATCCAGCCGCCGAAGAAGGCCGCGATCACCCCGATCGCGCCGCCGACCACGATGCCGATGATCGTGACGGACACGCTGACCTCGAACGCCACCTGCCCGCCGTAGACGATCTGGGAGAACACGTCGACGCCGAGCTGGTTGGTGCCCAGGATGTGGCCAGGCGAGAACGGCGGCTCTGACGAATAGATGATGTTCCCGTTCTCCGACGAGGGCAGCGTGTAGATCAGCGGCCACACGAAGCACATCGCGAGCATCAGGATCAGGAATCCTCCTGGTACCCAGAGCCGCAGCGTGCGGCCCAGCCGCTGCGTCCGCAGCCGGCGGTTATTGACCAGGGAGGGCAGCGACGGCGGGACAGGGGTCGCGAGCGTGACGTCAGGAGTTGGTGCTGCCATACCGGATCCTTGGGTCGAGTACCGTATAGGCGAGGTCGGCGAGGAGGTTGCCGAGCACGGTCACCAGCGCGAAGACGAGCACGATCGCCTCGACGAGGGCCGTGTCATGGTCGCCGATGCCGGTCAGCAGGTCGTTGCCGATGCCTGGCAGCTCGAATATCGTCTCGATGATCGCGGCCGCGCCGACCAGCCCGCCCAAGTTCAGCCCGACGACCGTGATCAGCGTGAACATCGAGTTCCGCAGCGCGTGCTTGATCAGGACCCGCCACGGGGTCACGCCCTTGGCCTTGGCGGTCACGATGTAGTCCTCGCGCTGCATCTGCTCCACCATGTCGGCCCGCAGCAGCCGGGTGTAGATCGCGAACAGCCCGAACCCGAGCGACGCCGCGGGCAGCGTCAGCGCCTTGAAGTATGAGAGCGGGGTGCTGCCCAGGGAGTCCGAGATGACCGGGAACCACGGCAGCTTGACCGCGAAGACGATGATGAGCAGGAACGCGAACGCGTACGGCGCGGCGGACAGCCCGAGCATGCTGATCCCGAGGCTGATCCGGTCCATGACGCCGTTCGGCCGGCGCGCCGCGAGCACCGCCACGATGATCGCGAGCAGCAGCGAGACCACGAGCGCGTACGCGAGCAGCAGCAGGGTGACGGGCAGGTGGGTGGCCAGTTCGTGGTTGATGTCCAGGCCCAGGAGCGACGTGCCGAAGTTTCCGTGCAGCACGCCGTCCAGCCAGCTCCAGTACCGCTGCCAGAACGGCTGGTCAAGCCCGAGCGTCTTGTTGAGTTGGGCCACCGCCGCCTGGGTGGCGTGCAGACCGAGTATCGCCTGGGCGGTGTCGTTGGGCAGCGCGCTCATGACCGCGAAGGTCAGGAACGTGACGCCCCACAGCACGAAGACGGCGGCGATCAGCCGCTTGCCCACCATCCGCAGCGCCGGCGAGCCGGTGAGCCGGCGCACGCCTCCGCGTGCGCCGGCTCCGGTCTGGAGCTGGATTTGCTGAACCAGCGCCATGATTCTTTTGTCCTCCCGTATTTAGTTCAGGGACAGGCCGTCAGGAGGTCGGGTTGTAGTACACATCCTCCCAGGGGATTGTCGGGACGACGGCCACCGAGGCCAGCGGCGTGGAAAGACCCGGTCCGCTGATCCCGTGCACCGACACGTTCGCCGGGGAGAACGTGAAGTAGAACGGCCCGTCGTAGTTCTTGGCGATGTACTCCGCCGCCTCGGCGTAGTACTTGCAGCGGGTGGCGAGGTTCAGCGGCGCCTGCGCATCCTGCAGGATCGTGTCGAGCGCCGTGGAGTGCACCCCGCTGAACGGCGAGTAGGACTCGAAGCGGAAGCCGACGCCGACGCCGCCCGCCGGGTCGAAGGCGCCCGCGGTCTGGACCATCGACTGCCACTTCTTGCCGCCGTCCGCCTCGAAGGCCGAGATCAGCCCCGATAGCGGCCAGGAGATGATGCTGACGTGCATGCCGAGCGCCTCCCACTCGGTGCGCAGCGCCTCCATGGCATCCTGCGCGGTCGAGAGGGCGATCGTGCCGAGCTGGAACGTGATCTTATTCAGCCCGGTCTCGGCGATCAGCTGCTTGGCCAGTGTCGGATCATATCCCTGGTACCCGGGCACGACCGGCTCGTAGCAGATGCCGCCTGGCCCGGTGAAGCTCTCCGTGACCGGGTACCGGCCGCCGAAGAGGTGCTGCAGGATCGGGGCGAAGTTGGTCGCCGCGTATATCGCCTCGCGCGCCTTGGGGTTGTTGAACGGCGCGATCGCGGTATTCAGCTGCAGGTCGTACGGGGACGTGCCGAGGTTGTTCTCCACCTCGAAGTGCGACGCGGACTCGTCGATCAGCGCGGTCGTGGACATGTCCTCGTACACCTGGCCCTCGTTGGCCAGCAGGGCCTCGTACGCTGCCTCATCGCTGCCGACCGTCTTAAACGTGATCTGGTTCAGGTAGGGGTGACCCGCCTCCCAGTAGTTCGGGTTCTTCTTGACCACGAGCTCGGTGTTGGGGGTGTCGCTGACGACCTCGAACGGCCCGGCGCCAACCGGGTCAAGCCCGAAGTTCTTGTCGGTCTTGATGGCGGTCGGCGAGCCGATCCAGTCGGCGATCGAGTCGAAGAGCTGGTCGATGAAGGCCGCGTTCGGCGCGTCCTGGTGCACGACGATCGTGTAAGGACCGGTGACCTGGATGGCCCCCGCCGCGGGCGGCTCGGGCGTCCCGACAGCCGCGCCCTTGGGCAGCGGCAGCTCCTTGATCTCCCACGGCGGGTTGAGGCCGTTCTTGATCCCGACCGGGCCGAGATCCCGCTCCCAGTTGTAGTACACCGCCTCGGCGTTGAACGGCGTGCCGTCGGTGAACTTAACGCCCTGGCGCAGCGTGATCGTCACGTTCTCGGCGTTGGCGCTGTACGAGTAGCTCGTCGCCAGGTCCGGGACGATCTTGTTGCCCGGCCCAAGCTCGAAGAGCTCCCCGAAGATCGCGGTCATGAAGTCCTGGGTGGCGGCGCCCTCCTTGTTTTCCGCCGGGTCGAGGGTCGTCCACGCACCCGCGTACCCGGCGCTTTCGAGGACGGTGATCGAGCCGCCGCTCTTGACCGGTACGGAGGGTAGCGCGGACCCGGTCGGGCTGACCGTGCCCGACGATGAGCTGCTGCACGCGGCAGCCCCGAGAGCTAGTGCGGCCGCTCCAGCCAGGCAGGCGGTCCGCATTGACTTAAGCCGAAAACTCACGGCATTCACCTACTCGTGATTATTCGTACGCTGGCATGTGACAATTGGTCAGTCGAGCGTCTGAAGATTTGTCTTGGATACTCTCACTCGGTCGATGGCGCTGCAAGGGTTACATTCTGGGTCCTCCGGTTGGCGCGTGCTGGGTTGTATCCCCGCACGCCCGGCCACGCTCCGCCCTTGTGTCGCGCCACAAAGCTGGCTAACGCAGCG
>JASHPP010000680.1 GCA_030038035.1 Trebonia sp. | reverse complement strand
CTGCTGTCGTTCGGCGAGCTGCGCGCGGTGCTCGCGCACGAGATGGCGCACGTGTCGCGGCGGGACATCGTCGTGTCGTCCTGGTCCGCGGGCCTGGCGTCGCTGGTCGCGTTCTGCCCGCTGTCCGCACTGCTGTTGCAGCTCACGGCGTCCTCCGGCCGGGAGTACGACGCTGATGCAGAAGGCGCGCTGCTGGCTGGCGACCCGATGGCGCTGGCCAGCGCGCTGCGCAAGATCGACGTGTCCGCGGCCGCGCTGCCGCTCCGGCCGCGCGGCCCGCTGGCCGCGTCCAGCCACCTGATGATCGCCCACCCGTTCCCCTACGGGGGCTTCGGGCGGCTGTTCATCACCCACCCGCCCACCGGCGAGCGCGTGCGGCGGCTTGAGGCGCTGGCCGGCTACCCGCGCTGAGAAGACGGTCATGGCTCGTGCCCTCGCTGTCCTGGTCAACGGACTGCCCGGCGCGGGCAAGACCACGCTGGCCGGGGTGCTGGCTCGTCAGCTGGGCCTGCCGCTGTTCAGCAAGGACGTGATCAAGGAGGCCCACGCCGATGTGCTCGGCACCGAACGGCCGGGGTGGCCGCAGCGCCGCTGGAACGCGGCGATCGGCGCCGCGGCCAGCGAGACGATGTGGGCCCTGCTGGCCGACGCCCCCGCCGGCGCGGTCCTTGAGTCCTGCTGGCCAGCCGACTATCGCGATTTCGTCGTGCGCGGCCTGAGCCGCGCTCACAACCCCGCCGCGGTCGAGATCTGGTGCGATGTCCCGCTGCTCACCGCCCGGCAGCGGTTTGAGGCGCGCCAGCCGCGCCATCTGATCCACGGTGACCTGCTCACCGACGATGAGTGGGAGCGCTGCCGGCGCACGGCCCGGCCGCTTGAGGTCGGCCCGACGCTGCACGTCGACACCACCGAGCCCGTCGACGCCGATGCCATCGCCGCCTGGATCCGCCACTGCGCGCCTGATGGCGCTATGCCACCCCGGACAGGCGCGAGCCGGGCCGGGCGGGCGACATAGGGCTCGCGGATAAACAACACGCGGAGTCTGGCCGCCCGCGCCACCAGGGCCTGGCCCCGCAGGCAACCCCGGTCCGTGCTACCACCGTCCCCGCATCGCCCGGCCCCGGCCCCGGCCCCGGCACCGGCCCCGCCGGCCAGGCCCCGCCGGCCAGGCACCGGGAAAGACCCCTTCCCCCCGGAGCCGCCGGTTTTCACTGCAGCTGGCCGTCCCGGGCGTGGCGCAGGCGGCACCCATCCGGGTGATTTATCCGGATTGCGGTAGTTGGTCCCGCTTGACGTTGCCGCACGTTCTGGCGGTGGGGCCCCCAGCGCCAAGCCTATTGGTGGCGGGGGCCCCACCGCCAATGGCCGCCGGGACCGTACCAGCCTGGAGCGGTCCCCGAACGGGCAGGCTATTACCGGGCAGGCTCATAGGATACAAAACGCTTGCATAAACCTGGCAAAACGGACAGAAACCCTGCGGTTTGTATCCCAAGTCGCCGATACCGTCCCACTATCTGAGATTGCCCCCCAGGCAGGCGTCCGGGCCTGAGCCAGCCTGCCACCGCCACACCGCGTTTCACCTGTAGTTGGTGAACTGGACGGCGAAGTCGAAGTCCTTGGATTTCAGCAGGCTGATGATGGCCTGCAGGTCGTCCTTCTTCTTGGACGACACCCGGAGCTCCTCGCCCTGGACCTGCGCGCGGACCCCGCTCGGCCCCTCGTCCCGGATGATCTTGGAGACCTTCTTGGCGTTCTCCTGGGAGATGCCCTCCTTCAGGGTGACGGAGATGCGGTACTCCTTGCCGGATAGCCGTGGGTCTGGCGCGTCCAGGTGCTTGAGTGAGACACCGCGCTTGACCAGTTTCTCCTTGAAGACGTCGAGAACCGCCTTAGCGCGCTCCTCGCTGTTGGCGCGGATCTCGACGCCGTGCTCGCCCGACCAGGCGATGGACGCGCCCACGCCGCGGAAGTCGAACCGGGTGCTGATCTCCTTGGCCGCCTGGTTGAGCGCGTTGTCGGCTTCCTGGCGATCGATCTTGCTGACGATGTCGAAGCTGGACTCGCTGGGCATGACCCTCAGGTTAGACGGGTACGGTCTCGGTCGCCACGCCGGATGCCGCGATGGCCACTGAACGTTGGGAGGTTGCGGGATAGTCCGCGTCGCAACCGGTCGTGCTGTCCGCTATTCTTCTCTCTGCCGCCACACTCGGCGGTACCCGGCAGGTTGCCCGAGTGGCCAAAGGGAGCGGTCTGTAAAACCGTCGGCTTCGCCTACCCAGGTTCGAACCCTGGACCTGCCACCACCAGCGAAAGCGCCCCGCTAGCTGCGAATTCTCGTGCTGGCGGGGCGTTTCTTCTCTGTCCCAGCATGTGTCACCTTGGGTCGCTGTAGACCGTCATGTTGCGGTGTTCACGGACGCATGGCGGACGGGAATCGGGGCCAGGGAGCGGTGTGGGTAGCCGCTTGACGGGGTTCCGGTGCCCGTTCCGGGGGCTGTCTGGGCTTGACGTTTGCCGCCGAGTCGGGCGTGCATCCGCATGTGTCCGCCCGCTGGCCCGCGCGATTTCCCGGGACGGGGCGGCCAGGAAGGGCGGGTGCGCTGATGGCTGGGCGGGCGGTCCGGGAGACCGTGACGCTTGCGGGACGGGCGGAGCGGGCGCGAGCCGCCCGTGCGTTCGTGGGCGCGGTGCTCGGCCCCGGGCACCCGTGCGGGGATGACGCTGAACTGCTGGTCAGCGAGATCTTCGGCAATTCTGGGCGGCACTCCGGCTCGGGCGCTGCTGGGGAGACGGTCACGGTCGCGGTCAGGGTAGGGGACGGCATGGTCCGTGTCGAGGTCACGGACCGAGCCGGGCTGGGGACGCCGGAGCTACGTCCCGCCGACCGTGATGCGGAAGGCGGGCGCGGGCTCCAGCTCGTTGCTGCCCTCGCGGTGCGATGGGGGTGGCGAAGGCGCGGTGGGCGGGTTGTGACCTGGTTCGTACTACAGGCCTTATTGCAGCCGCTGTACGACCAGACTATCGGCGGTGAGCAGGCGCCTATCCGATGGACGGAAAGCTGGTTAGGCAGGATCTCGCCGCGTCAGGCGTTGGCGAAGAATGCCGGCGTGTAGCCGTGTCCCGGACCTAGGTGCTCATAGACAACTGTCGGCCGGGTGCGGTTCCATCGGTGGCCGAGAAGCAGGGCAAGGCCGCCGGGGCCGGCGAGGAACAGGTGGATGCGCTGTGTGTCCGGGTGCTGCTCAAGGTCCCCCCGGACCAGATCGCGGATCTTCTGAGCGTACGTGACGGCCTGTCCGGCGCTGGCGACTGCTTGGTCGTCTGCGCCCTGGGCAGGCAGGATCGTGAGCAGGTGATCGATGGGGAGCGCTGCGGCTTGGACGTAGCCGAGTACGGCGGTCGTCGGGTCGACGGCCACGCCGACAGCCACGGCGAGGTCGGTGCCTGCGCTGAAGGGCGTTGGCAGCGCCTGCGGTGCCGCGATGGGCGCTTTCGGCGCGTCGGTCGACCACAGTTGCTTGCCCTGTTTGTACCGAAGGGTGTGGCCGCGGGTCGTCGGCAGCACTGTGCCGACGCGGAAGAATGTCGCCTGCCGGAGTGCCCCTCGGACGAGCACTGACCTCCAGCCGTCGTTTTCCAACGCAACTGCCGCGTCGATGAGATCGCGGTCTATCTGGGTCCATCCGGCAGGGTCATGTGGCTGGAAGCGGAGCTTCGGGTCATTGCCGTCAAACAGGTCCACCCAGTCGAGGGTGATCGTCGCCTCGTCGGCGTGCGGGTCGATGTCGATGGCCTGCACGACGAGGACAGCGGCTGGCTCCGACCGGCGCAGCCCCATTCGGTCGGCAGCCTCGCGGATCTCCGCAGCGGGCACGAGGCGCTTGCCGCCCTGGACCCAGTCGGCGACGCAGCCAAGTCCGCGCTGCAGCGCGTCATCGCTCCCGTCGAGGCCGGCAGCAATCATCAGCGTCTGGACGTGGTCGCGTTCGGCGCTGACAGTCAGCCCGGTGCGGAAGACGAGATGGCTGAGCATCTCGAGCAGGTCGTCACGGGATACCCCGACATGATCGGCCCATGCCTGCAATGCCTTCCCGGCTTCGGTCTTGGGGCCGGCCAGCGTGGCGTAGGGGACGAGCAGGTCGGTTCGCCCGTCGACGTGCCCAAGAAGGGGGTGGGTGCCGTCGAGGGTTCTGTTCGTGATCAGCTCAAGGGTGGGTGTTCCGCAGGCGGTTCGGAGCGCACCGTAGCTTCGGTGTAGCTTCTGCAGAAGGGACTTCTCATTCCCCGATGAGGACGTCAGGAAGTCCTCGTCAACCTGTGATGCCGTGGTCGTGGCCCACTTCACCTGCCCGAAGCGGTCGCCCGCGGTGCTGCGCAGGATGACGTCGTCAACGTTGCCGACGCCATTGACCTCTACCTCGACCTGCGTGAACCGGCTGCCCGGGCCGATGACGCGCATCGCGGCACCCCACACGACGAGGTCCTGGTAAGCATCGCCGCTGCGGCGGACACCGGATCGGGAGGCGTGCCCCTCAGCCGGCCGGGGTGCTGTCATGGTGTGCCTGCTCCTTCCGGCGCTGTCATCAGCAGAATCGCTTGCCGGCGGTGCCCCCGGCAGGCTCCGATCGTCTCAAAGACACCGTCGGCACGATGTATGAGCAGCACAAGCGGCTGCTCATACTGGCGGGAGGCCCGTCTGATCGACACCAGGTCCTGTCCACTCGCGCCGCAAGCAGCAGGATGACTATGCCAGTCGCCGACATACCCAAGCCAAGGGTGCTGGTACTCGGCCAAGGCAGTGTCGAGGGCGGCCTGCGCGCGGAGTTCGTCCCGGCTCCAGGACGACGTGGTGGCGTGCGGATCGGGCACCTCCACGGCGTGCCGTACGGCGACCCGCCCGTCGGCCCACCATCCCAGCAGCAGCCCCCCGGTCTCCCGGGGATGGGCTGATGCAGCCGCAGCGGCAATCCCGGTAGTCACGTCTACGTGCACGGCGACGGCCAGCGGCGACTGCCTCATCTCACACTCCCGGGTGCCGTCGCCTCCTCGGACGTGAGGCGCCCGACCTGATCATAGGGTGGTTCGGGCTGAGCCAGGCGAACCTCCGCAATCGTTGCGGGAAGCGTGCAGGCGCGGGTGGCCTCGTCGATGACAACCCGGTGGGCGAGTTCGGCGGCGGCGATGACGGCTCCAGGCGGTGTCGGTGAGACGGGATTGCCGCACCCCTGCTCCCGGGGACGGGCGGCATCGTCCAGCAGCGGCAGAGCCGGCAGATACCTCTCCGCGCCACGTAGCGGCAGCCGGTCCACGCGCAGGACGTCACCGTCCCGCTGTACACAAGCGGACACCACCGCGTGACCGAGGCCCGGACCTACCACGTCGATCGCAGTAGCGAGCAGGCTGCTGGCCCGGGCGTTGGCGGTCGCGTCGAGCACGACGTGATGGCCGCGCACGAGGGCTGTGGCTTCATCGAGATAGAGAAGCGGCTGGGAGATGCACTTCACGCCGTCAACGTTCGCGTCAACGCGAGCGAGGCAGTTGCGCACTGCAAGCGTCTTCGCCCGGCCCACTTGCTCCGCTCCAGCAAGGTGCCGTACGACGTTGCCGGGCCTAAGCCGCTCGCCGTCGCACAGCGTCAACTGGCGCACGCCTGCCCGAAACAGCAGGTCGGCGGCGAAGGACCCGATCGCGCCGCAACCCACCACGGCTACCTTCACCTCGGCGAGTTTCGGGGCCGCAGGCCCGGCGCGCAGGCTGCGCGTGGCCGCGCTCATGTCGGCGCTTTCGCACGCGGTCACCCGGATGCCTGCAGGAGACCAGTGGACCTTAAGCGCGAGGACAGAGTTTGTGCGGCCGCGAGAGTAACGCAGCAGGAGCAAGTCGATCATACCGAAGCTGAATAGCCGAACGATCTCGTCTCTCCGGGCGCCGAGCGCCGTAGCAACGTCGTCCCAGGTGCGGAGCGGGCGTTCGATGGCACCGATGTCTGCAACCCATGCGAGTCGTTTGTCCTTGCGCTGGCGCTTACGAAGATCGCGGAGGTTATCAACGCGACGCTGCTCGCTGGTCACGAGAGTGGCCGCCGGTGTCGGTCCGGCCACGGTGCGTACGGCCCGGTCGGCAACTAGCTCGGTTGCGTCGTAGAGAATGAGGTTGTCGTGGTCCTGTTCGAGGTAGCGCTCAAGGTCGCAGATGTCGTCGCCCTGCCATCCGGATGCCGTGCTTCGTAGCCATCCACCGATGCGGTGCAACAGGGTCTGCGGGTCA
Source organism: Trebonia sp. (assembly GCA_030038035.1). Next base: position 8,443 of record JASHPP010000680.1, on the reverse strand, counting down.
CGCCACGGGGCTTCGTCAACCGCCCAGTCGTTGTCCCATAGACAGAGCGACCCGTCGTAGTTGATGTGGAAGGTCACCTCGAGCGGCGTGCCGGCATCGAGGATGACGACGCGCGGTTGCGTAAACGGGAACATCTCCCCGGGCGTGATTTCCACGCGCGCTGTTACCGTGCCCAGGGGGGGCCGCCCACGAGACCGGCCCGCGGAGGCGTTCGCCGTCGTCGCTGAACCCGAGCGCGACGAGCTTCTCGCGCCAAAGGTCCGTGTCTGCGCTCAAGGGTCCGATCACGCGTACCGGTCACGGCCGGCGGGTACGGCAGGGGCCCCCTTAACGATCGTGCTGGCCGTCCTCGTTGAGCCGTCCTCGTTGCAGTAGTCCGGCAGCGGGAAGACATTCTGGGGATTGTCGGTGTTGTGTGTCTCCCCGAGCAATTCCCGCCACAAGACGGCGCTCTTGCAGGAGTTATCCTCTTTGAGCGCCTTCTCTGCAAGATCGGCGGCCTCGGCCATGCGCTCGGCCGCGGCCTTGATCTGGTCTGGTGTTGCCTTCGTCTTGATCGTGCGGCCGTCGAGCGTGGGATCGGCCGGACCCTCCTCTTCGTAGTCGGGTAGCCGGTCGGCGATTTCACGGAGGATCACGGTGAGGTAGCCAGCGACGGTGTTCTCGTTCGGCTGGAGATCCTGGAACGCGTGGTAAGCGAGGACTTCAAAGTAGTAGCCGCCGGGCTGATCGACGACCCAGGTACGGCGCACCTGCCGCACGAGCTTGACCATCGGCACGTACACGCCGCTGCCCGGGTTGTCGTCGGAGAGCAGGAACTCCTTGTTCGCGGCCGTCTTAAGCTCGCCCATTGCCGTCGGGTTCGTCTCGACCCAGCTGGCCCGGCCGTCGTCCTCGATCTTCTCGGGGATCTGCCAGTGGTCGTCGGGGTGATCGACGCAGGGCCGGGCGATGACGACGTCGACACACAGGTCGAAGTCAGGAAACTCCACCTTGACCGACCGATGCTGGCGCTCCACGCAACCCGGGAACGCCTTCTCCAGAACCTCGGTGACATGGTCGAGGATGTCGCCCGGCCGCAGGGTAGAAGTAGCCTTCTTCAGCCGCGCGAACACATCGACGTCCTTCACGCGCCTGATTGACACGTCCCGCCCGTAAGAGCCGATGAGGAAGCACGAGACGCCGAGGTTCTGCAACCGCCCGTCATCTTCAAGAACGGCGCTGACCTGCTTATGGGCATCCGCTGCATTCTTCGCGTCGTCCCCCGGCTCGATGCCGCCGAGCGCCTGCTTGAACTGCGTGGCGAGCGCTGCCATCCTTAACCCCCTGTTGCAGTGCCGCAAACGTGCTCCTAGGCCGGAGGCGCATCTGCGGCGGTCATCTCATCCCGATTACTCCGCTCGCGACGGTAGCACCGACCACCGACAGCCAGCGGGTCGCGAGGCGGCGCACCCGTTTTGAATCAAATGTCCTCGAATGAGGAACGGAGGTCCGCCGGGCTGAAGAGTGACCCATAGGTCACCTGTTCCGCCTATCCGTATCCCGCGACCTGTCAGGACGTACTGTAGTGGGACTCAGCCGCCGGACGGCTGAGTCCCACTATTGCCTGGTGGCTGGACCTGGTGCGGGTGGCAAGGCCCAGGTCCGCCGGGGTCGGCGGTGTTGCCTGGGCTTGGCGGGCCGGTAGTGTCGCGTACGTGACTGACCCGCACAAGTGGGTGATCCACGCCGAGCGGCTGGTGGACGACACCCCTCACATCCGCGTGAGCCTGGCCGATGTCGAGCTTCCGAATCACGTCCGGTTCACGCAGTACGTCTTCCGTATGCGGCGCTGCGCGATGACGGTGGTGCTGGACGACGCGGGCGAGCGGGTGCTGATGATGCGCAGGCACCGGTTCATCGTGGACCGCTGGGTGTGGGAACTGCCGGGCGGCTACGTGGACGACGGCGAGGACCCTGCCGCCGCAGCTGCCCGGGAGGTGGAGGAGGAGACCGGCTGGCGCCCGCGCGGCATCGAGTTCGTCATGTCCAGCCAGCCGGTTATCGGCAACGCCGACTACCCGCAGGACTTGTACCTGGCGCACGGGGCCGAGCAGGTCGGGGAGCCGGAGACGGACGAGACGGCCGAGGTCGCCTGGGTGCCGGTTGACGAGACCCCCGCGATGATCGCCAAGGGCGACATCCTGGGCGCGATCACCATCATCGGGGTGCAGCACGCCCTGCTGCGGCGGGCAGCCGCTCGCGTACCTCCGCCGTGAAGTCCCGGACCGCCGGGACGTCGGACCGGGGGCGGAGGGTCCGCACGAGGTCACGGACGTAGCGGACGCTGCGGGCTGAGGTGAGGCGGACGGTCAGGTCCAGTGCCTGCCGCCCGACAGCCGACGCTTGCACGGGCTCGCCCTGGACGGCGTAGGCGGTCGCGAGCAGGGAGAGGTTGAAAGCACGGCCGCGCACGTAGCGGCCGTCCATGTCCAGCGAACGGCGCGCGTACCGGGCGGCGTGGCCCGCCTCGCCGAGGTCGCGGAAGCACTGCGCCATCCGGGCGGCCAGGTACGCCTCGTCGAAGTAGGACAGCCATGCCGGGTCGTCCTCGCGGGCGGCGCGGTCGAAGGTCTGCTCGGCCCTGGCGAGGGCGGCACCGCAGGCACTGGCGTCGTTGCGGGCCGCGTGGCCGTGGGCTTCCATGACCAGACACTCGGTGAGCAGGGTCGCCGACCCGTCGCGGACCGCTGCGGCCTGGGCGGCCCGTGCGAGGTCGACCGCCTCATCCGGCCGGGCCAGGTAGAGCGCCTGGTGCGCCTGGGCGGCGAGGATCTCCGCCGCGAGTGCATGATCGTCGGCGTGCCGCGCGTAGGCCAATGCCTGGGTAAGGTAGCGCTGCGCCAGGCCGTGCTCATTGCTGTCGTAGGCGACCCAGCCGGCGAGCTGGGACAGCTCGCCGCACGCGGCGGCGAGCTGCCGGCCGGTCTCTTCCCGGTAGCTGCCGCCGGTGAGCAGGCGCGAGACGTGATCGTCCAGGTAGGACACGATCGAGGTGCGGAGCTTGCCCCCGCCGAGCCGGTTGTCCATCTCCCGGTAGGAGTGGGTTAGCTCGCGGATCGCGTCGATGTCGGCGCGCCCCACCATGCGCGTGCCGGAGGCGGAGGGCGCGGCGGCAGGCGGGCTGGTGAGCCAGCGCAGCGCGGAGGCGGGCAGCGCGGCAGAGGTGAAAACCGCGTTGACCAGGAATCGCCTTCGCTGCACGTCGGCCCTCCAAAGGGCGGTTGAGGTGGCTATGGTTTCCGTCCAGCCGGTCGGGAGCTGCAGGCCGAGGTCGCCGGGTAGGTTGCTGGGCGTCATGCCCAGCTCGGTTTCAGAGACCTTCCGGCCGAGGGCATTGCTCAGGGCTTCGGCGGCCAGCTCGGGGACGGGCGGGCGCGGTTGTTCGCCCGCCAGCCATCGCAGGACTGACGTGTGGTCGCACCGCACGCCGGTCAGCCCCCGGGTCGCGGCGAGGTCAACGACCCTGCGCGCCAGGCCCTTGTTGGACATTGCAGCCTCGTCCAGCAGGGACCGTAGCCGCAGGTTCTCCTCCTTCAGCACTCGCGGCACGTGCCTGCTCCTTCTACCTGTGCGGACACGGTCAGTTTGACACTGCCACGCGCTGCTTGCGCGGTCCAGGCTGATTCACACACCCTGCCCGCACATCCGTCCCTCTTTCACGCTCTCCCGTGCGCGCCGGGGCTGAGATTCCCTGTTGGTCATGGCAAGCACGCAGGTAGCCCGCGCAGTGGCGCAGCTTCATGAAGCTGCCCTGGACGTGGCTCGTGTCGCCGCCCTCCGCAGCGCACAGCCCGAGGAACCGGCGACCGGCCCGAAGGTCCCGCAGCAACTCGGGCTCGCGGAAGACGAGGACGACACGGTCCCGGCGGAAGCCGGCACGACTGGCCCCGAGAAGGAACCAGATGCCGGTCACGCGGGCGATGTCGCTTTTGCGCCCGATCGAGGCACGGGGGTGGGGCATGGCTGAGCGGCTGTTGACCATACCCCGCGGTAAGGTTCCTCACCACGGGGCGGTCACCCCTGAATGCCCGGTCGAGTGCCTGCTGACGGTGCTGTCGCTGAATAGCTTCAACCCGCTGACCCGCGCCTACGACGCGCCGTTCGCCGAACCTCGCACCGTCGGCGACGTGATGGACCTGTACACCCGACGCCAGCTCCGCAAGATCCGGGGCGTCGGCCCTCGCCGGGTCTCCGAGATCGAGGCCGCCCTGGTCCTCGCCGGGCTGAACCTCGCCGGGCATCAGCAGCGGCCACCCTTCCGTGATGGAGACGCAAGATGAGCGGCACGACCGGAGCACTGCCGGAGGCGTGCACGGCCGACACGAATGACCTGACCTACGGCCAGCTCGCGGCGGCCCGCAAGGCTGCCCGCCACCTGCTGAATTCCCGAGTACTGGAACCGGCCGAGCACGACACCGTGACCCGCGTCGTCCAGCGGATAAGCGCCGCGATCGACGCCAGGCCCGTTGACCTGAACGGCGCTCACCAGCGCTGGCCGGGCTGGCGGTTCAGCCGCGAAGGCGAGGAACTGGTCGCTCGCTCCACCGACGGGCTGTGCACGCTGCGCGCCGACTCCCCGGGAGCCCTGGAGGCCAAAGTCCGGTGGGAGGAGCAGATGTGGGCGTCGGTGAGCGCCTTCGCCGCCCGCTCGCAATGGTAGGGCCTGCGATAACCAAGCGGGCCTGCGAGGCATACGGAATTCAGTAGGGGACACGATCATGCAGCGCAAGGCGACGACCACCGAAAAACAGCATGCGGGCGGGCATCCTCGTCTTGCCGCTGACCACGCAGCCTCCAGCCTTCACCACCGACCCTCGGCCACCAGAGCGGACGCGGCGCAGTCCGCGCCGTTCGCCGTGCAGTGGCCGTGGCGGACCTTCCTCGAACTCGGCGCGCTTGCGGGCGCAGTACCCTCCGCCCGGCTGCACGCCCGCCTCGTCCTGCGGGAATGGGGCCTTGCCGCACTCAGCGACGACACAGAACTCCTGGTCTCTGAGCTGGTCACCAATGGGGTACGGGCCTCCCGCGCGATGGGGCGGGACGCCGTGCGGATGTGGCTGGTCTCCGACCTGCGACAGGTCGTGGTCTTCGTCTGGGATGCCAGCCCGCTGTCCCCGGCGCGGGCCGATCCCGGCGCGGACGCCGAGAGCGGGCGCGGGTTGCTGCTGGTCGAGGCCCTCAGCGACCGCTGGGGCCACTTCGGCTACGACGGCGGGGGCAAGGTCGTGTGGGCGGTCGCCGTCGGCACCAGGGCACCTTCATGAACAGGCCCAGCCAGCGGCCCCGCGCGCCACCGTGCGCGCCTGGTCGGAGTTCACCACCAGGCAATCCCGATGGAAAGGAATCACGTCATGCACACGGCTAACCCGACCGGAACCCACAACGACCCGTTCGACCTCGGCGCGGTGCTGGTCATCGACACCGCTGCCGCCAACGCGCCGCGCAGGTGCGACACCAGCGACGGGTGCACGCCCGCCTGTGCCTCGTCCTGCACGAGCGCTTCGTAGCGCCCTCATGTGTGGCGGGGGCCGGGAGCACCGAATCCCGGCCCCCGCTGATCGCCCGGTGATTCACGAGGAGGTAGAGGTGGCTCAGGTCCACGATCAAGTGGTCTATCAGGCCAGTGATGTCCTCTTGCTGCGCGCCGCCGCCCGGTCGCTGGACTCGGCCTTTGTGCCCTGGCCCGACCCGGCCGACGCCGAGGAGCTTCGGATGTGGCTGGTGAAGGTGTGGGAGGACCCGCTGCTGCGCGAGGCTGTGTCATGCGCGAGTCCTTCGGTGGCACTACGGGCGGACCGCATCGCGGGCGGCCGGGGCGTTCCGGAGAGGCAGGTTCGGTCGGCCGCCGTTGCCCTGGCACGGTACCAGTTGCGGGCGGGGACGTCCGACTCCGTTCGGGCTGTTCGCCGGCGTGGCCGGGGTGAGGTTCGGCGGCCCAGCATGGGCGCGGTTCGGGGAGACGCACCGGGCGGCGGCGCGGTGCGACGCGGCGTGGCTGCTGTCGGTCATCGAGCGCTGCGAGGCGTGCGAGCCGCTTGCCGGCCGCCTGAGCGTCGTGTTCTCGTCGCTGGCGGTGCTGCACGCCGGGAGGTGGGAGGTGCCCGCCGGCCCGGACTGGCAGGTCATCCGGGACTCGCCGGCGGTGCGGGCCGTCTGGGATGCCAGTCAGGCCCCCGTCCAGGTCAGCGTGCTGGCTGACCTGTTGTCCTCGGCGTTCCCGGGCTCGGGGGATAAGGGCATCCGGATGCTGGCCGAGCTGGTCCGGCTGGGTTTCCTGATCACCAGCCTGCGCCCTGCAATGACGACGACGGACGCCCTGGGACACGTCACTGCCGAGCTGCGCGTCGCCGGGGCGCATGAGATCCCTGAGACGGCGGGCTTGCTGGAACAGTTGGAGGCGCTGCACCGCGATCTGGCCGCTCATAACGCTGCCGAGCCGGGACACCAGGCGGCGATGCGCGAGCGCCTGAGCATGGCGGTCACGGAGATCTCCGCGGAGGGCCGCACGCCGTTGTGCCTTGACCTAGGGCTGGATGCCGAGGTGACGCTCCCGGAGCCGGTCCGCTGCGAGATGGCCGCGGCGGCGAGCGCGCTGGTCCGGCTCAGCCCCAACCCGGGAGGCTCCCCGGTCTGGGAGGACTACCACCGGCGCTTCGTCGAGCGGTTCGGGGCTGCGACCCTCGTGCCGCTGCTCGACGTGATCAACCCCGCGATCGGCCTGGGCTACCCGGCCGGGTACCCGACTAGCATCCTGCCGCTGCCGCCCGAGCGGGACGCAGCCCGGAACGCGCACCTGGCCCAGCTGATCACGGGCGAGAGCGAAGTCACGCTGACCAACGACCTGATCGACACGATGACGGGCAGCCTGTTCGACCCCCGGCTCGTCCCCGCGCACGTGGAGATCGCCGCCCGGGTCCAGGCCGCGAGCACGGCGGACCTGGACGCGGGCCGGTACACCCTGCATATCTCCCCGGCCCGCGCCGCCGGCACCCTCACCAGCCGCTTCTCCGCGCTTGCCGCCGGATCGGGCCTGGAGCACGTCTACCGCAGCGCGCCTGCCGTCCATGACGGCGCACGCCCGGTCCAGCTGTCGATGCCGCCGCTGTTCATCCGCGGCCAGAACGTCGGGCGCATCCCGGCCTACCTGCCCGACCTACTGTCGCTCGGCGAGCATCCGGGCAGCGGGCACACGCTGCTCGGACCGGACGATCTCGCGGTCACGGCAACGCTTCGCGGGCTGCACCTGGTCCACCGGGAAACCGGCCAGGTGATCGAGCCGCAGGTCTTCCACCCCCTGGACCTGGAAAAGCAGATGCCGGCGCTCGGCCGCTTCCTCGCCCACCTGCCCCGTGCCTTCGTTGCGGACTACCTCGCGTTCGACTGGGGTCCGTTCCGGAGGCTGCCGCACCTCCCGGCGGTGCGGTACCGGCGGTCGGTCCTCAGCCCCGAGCAGTGGCGGCTGACCGCCGGCGTCCTCCCGCCTGCGCACGCGGAGCTTGCCGACTGGCGCCGGTCCCTCGCCGCCTGGCGCGAGCGCACCGGCTGCCCGGCCACCGTCCAACTGCACAACGGCGACCTGACGCTGCGCCTGGACCTGGACGAGCCGCTCCACGCGCTGTGCCTGCGCGAGCGCGTGGACGACGACAAGCCCGCGATCATGACCCGGGAACGCGAGCCGGGAGACTACGGCTGGATCGGCGGCCACGCGCACGAGATCGCCCTCCCGCTCACCCGGCGCGGCGCTCTCGCCCCGACCGAGATGCCCGAGCGCCTGGTCCCCGTCTCAGGTGCCGAGCACGGCCAGCTGCCGCTGGCCGCCGACTCGGCGTGGGAGAGCGCCAAGCTGTTCACGACACCTGATGCGATGAACGAGATCATCGGCTGCCGCAGGCATGGATCCTTGGATCGTTTGACGCGGATTGAGAAGTGCCATAGTGTCTTAGCATCCTAAGACACTATGGAGCGTTGGCGTGATCCGATTCCGCGTGGACGGGCGGTCCGGAGTGCCGCCCTACCGGCAGATCGTGCAGCAGGTGCGGCAGGCGCTGCGGATGGGGGTGCTCGACGTGGGCGATCAGCTCCCGAGCGTGCGGGAGGTGGTCGCGGCGGCGGCGGTCAACCCCAACACGGTGCTGAAGGCCTACCGCGACCTGGAGCGGGAGGGCCTGGTCGAGGCGCGGGCCGGGCAGGGCACGTTCGTGCGCGGCCGGCCGCCGGGTCCCCCGCCCGGCACGCACACGCGGCTCGGCCGCACGCTGGCGGCGTGGGTGCGCGAGGCACGGGCCGCGGGTCTTGACGACGACGCGATCGAGTCGCTGCTACGGGTCACGCTGCAGGCGGCTGATGCGGAGGACATCGCATGAAACCTGCGATCCAGACCAGCGAGCTGACCAAGCAGTAC
>JASHPP010000679.1 GCA_030038035.1 Trebonia sp. | reverse complement strand
CGCGGCTGGTACGTCGAGCCCACGGTGTTCGGCAACGTCGACAACAAGTCCGTCATCGCGCAGGAAGAGATCTTCGGCCCGGTGCTGTCCGTCATCCCCGCCGACGACGAGAACGACGCGGTGCGCATCGCCAACGAGACGATCTACGGGCTGCACGGCGCCGTGTTCACCAGCGACGTCGAGCGGGCCCGCGAGGTCGCCGGGCGGATGCGCACCGGGGCCATCGGCCACAATGGATTCAAGTCGGACTTCGACATGGGGCACGGCGGGTTCAAGCAGTCCGGCATCGGCCGCGAGGGCGGTGTGGACGGACTGCTGCCGTTCCTTGAGTCCAAGGCAATGCTGCTCGACGAACCGACGGCCGCCTACCAGGGCATCGACTTCTAGAAACGAGGCCAGATAAGAGATGACAGCAGTCAGCGACGCCGACGTCAGCACCCCGCTGCTGATCAACGGCGAAGAACGGCTCACCGCCGATAGCTTCCCCGTGTACGACCCGGCGCACACCGGCACGATCATCGGGTACGCCGCCGCGGCCTCGGCCGACGACGCGCTTGACGCCGTGGCCGCGGCCGAGCGGGCATGGCCGGCGTGGTCGGCCCTGACCACCGCCGAGCGCGTCCCGATCGTGCTCAAGGCGCTGGAAGGCCTCGACGCCGACGCCGACGCCCGCGCGGAGATCCTGTCCCGCGAGAACGGCAAGGTGCGCTTCGAGGCCACCATCGACCTGCTGGTCTTCGCCGGCCGGTTCCACCAGGCCGCCCAGTACGCGCCCGAGCTCGACGTCGACGAGCACATCGCGGGACCGCCGTTCAGCACGACGATCAGCAAGCTGTCGGCCGGCGTGGTCACGATCATCTACCCGTTCAACTGGCCGCTGGCGATCCTCGCCGCGTCCCTGCCGGCCGCGCTGATGGCCGGCAACACCGTGGTCGTCAAGCCGCCGCCCACCACACCGCTGTCGTCCGTCCAGACGCTGCGGCACGTGGTTCGCAACCTCCCGCCTGGCGTGCTGAACGTCGTCACCGGCGCCGACGAGGTCGTCGGCCCGATCGTCGTCAGCGACCCGCGGATCAGGCACGTCTGCTTCACCGGCAGCGTCGGCGGCGGCAAGCGGATCATGGCGATGGCCGCCACGAACCTCGCCAACGTGACACTCGAGCTCGGCGGCAACGACCCGGCTGTCGTCCTCGACGACGCGAACCTCGACGAGGCCGCGTTCGGCCGGATGAGCGGCGCGACGTTCATGACCACCGGCCAGGTCTGCATGGCGCTCAAGCGGCTGTACGTCCCGCGCCGCCGCTACGACGAGGTCGTCGACGGGCTGCGCGCGACGCTCGTGAACGCGAAGGTCGGCCCCGGCCTTGACCCGGCCACCACGTTCGGCCCGCTCAACACCGCGCGCCAGCGCGACTACGTCGCCGGGCTGACCGAGCAGGCGCGCGCGGCCGGCGCGGAGGTGCTGACGTTCGGCGAGTACACCGTCGACGCGGCCAGCGGCAACTACCTGCTCCCGTCGCTCGTCCTCAACCCGGCACCGGAGCTGGGGATCGTGGCCGAAGAGCAGTTCGGTCCCGCCCTGCCCGTCATCCCCTACGACGACGAGGCCGAGGCGGTCGCGCTCGCCAACCAGACGTGGTCCGGGCTGTGCTCGTCGGTGTGGTCGGCGGACACCGGGCACGCGATGAGGGTCGCCAGGCAGCTGCGCACCGGCGTCACGTTCTTCAACAACCACAACGCGACCGCGGTCGACGAGCGGGCGCCCTTCGGCGGGTTCAGCCAGAGCGGCATCGGCCGCGAACTCGGCCGCGAGGGCATGCGCGACTTCACCGAGACCCACGTCATGGCCGTCCCGGCCGAGGGGTAAGCATGTCAGTCAGCCATGACAAGCTGTTCATCGGCGGTGACTGGGTCAGCCCCAGCTCCGCCGCGCGGATCGCGGTCCGCAACGCCAGCACGGAAGAGCCCATCGGCGAGGCCCCCGAGGCGGCCGAAGCCGACGTGGACGCCGCGGTCGCCGCGGCGCGCCGCGCGTTCGACGACCCGTCCGGCTGGTCCCAGTGGGAGCCGGCCCAGCGCGGCGCCGCCATGGAACGGCTGGCGGGCGAGCTGGAGGCCCGGGCCCAGGAGATCGGCCGGCTGGTCAGCGAGCAGAACGGCATGCCGATCGCGCTGTCGCCGCTCATCGAGGGCATGACCCCGGTGGGCACGCTGCGCTACATGGTGAGCCTGCTGGCCGGCTCCCCCGTCGAGGAGGAAGCCGCGCGGTTCCTCGGCGGCGACCTCATCATCAGGCACGAGCCGGTCGGCGTGGTCGGCGGGATCGTGCCGTGGAACTACCCGCAGACGCTGTCGTCGTTCAAGTACGCGCCCGCGCTTGCCGCCGGCTGCACGATCGTGCTCAAGCCGTCGCCGGAGACCGTGCTCGACTCGTACGTGTTCGCGGAGGCCGTGCTGGCCGCAGGCATCCCGCCGGGCGTGATCAACATCGTGCCCGGCGGCCGGGACATCGGCGCCTACCTGGTCCAGCACCGCGATGTCGACAAGATCGCCTTCACCGGCTCCACCGCGGCCGGACGGCAGATCGCCGAGGTCTGCGGGCGGCTGCTGCGCCCGGTCAGCCTGGAGCTCGGCGGCAAGTCGGCGGCGATCATCCTCGACGACGCCGACCTGGACCTGGCCACGATCGGGCAGAACCTGTTCGCGGCCACGCTGGTCAACAACGGGCAGACCTGTTACGCGGGCACCCGGATCCTGGCCCCGCGCTCCCGCTACGACGAGGTCGTCGACATCTTCGCCGCGTTCGCGTCCTCGCTGCCGGTCGGCGACGCCCTCGACCCGGGCACGCTGATCGGCCCGCTGGTGTCGGAGCGGCAGCGGGACCGCGTCGAGCGGTACATCGCCAAGGGCACCAGCGACGGCGCGCGGCTGGTCACCGGCGGCGGCCGCCCGGCCGGCCTGGACAAGGGCTGGTTCGTCCAGCCGACGATCTTCGCCGACGTGGACAACA
>JASHPP010000087.1 GCA_030038035.1 Trebonia sp. | reverse complement strand
TGCCGCTGGCCGCGGGCGCGGGCGACCGCTCCGTCGCGGTGATCCGGGCCGTGTCGGACACCCCGCATCGCCCGCTGGCCGGCATCGTCTCCGGCGGGCTCGCCGGGCTGGCTTCGCTGCGTGCCGCCGCTCCGGTGGCGCAGCGGTGGGCCGCGGCGTGCGGGACGCACCAGGTGCTGCTGGCCGGGCCGCGGTCGTTCTGCGCGGGCGTGGAGCGGGCCATCGAGATCGTCGAGCGCGCCCTCGAGCGCCACGGCGAGCCGGTCTACGTGCGCAAGCAGATCGTGCACAACACGCGCGTGGTGGGCGACCTGACCAGCCGCGGCGCGGTCTTCGTCGACGAGCTCGACCAGGTGCCCGACGGGGCGACCGTGGTGTTCTCCGCGCACGGCGTGTCGCCGATGGTGCGCGACGAGGCGGCCAGGCGGGGCCTGGCGGTGATCGACGCGACCTGCCCGCTGGTGTCCAAGGTGCACGCGGAGGCCAGGCGGTTCGCCGCCGACGGGTACACGGTCGCGCTGATCGGCCACGCGGGCCACGAGGAGGTCGAGGGCACGCTGGGCGAGGCGCCCGACTCGACCGTGCTGCTGCAGACCGCCGAGGATGTGGCCGCGTTCCGGCCCCGCGATACCGAACGCGTCGCGTTCCTGATGCAGACCACGCTGTCGGTGGACGAGGCGGCCGAGGTTTCCGGCGCGCTGCGCGAGCGCTTCCCCGCGGTGCGCGCCCCCGGCAGCGACGACATCTGCTACGCGACCACCAACCGGCAGGCCGCGGTCCGCGCGGTCGCCGCCGAATCCGACCTGGTGCTGGTGGCGGGCTCGGCGAACTCGTCCAACTCGGTCCGGCTGGTGGAGACCTGCGAGCGCGCCGGGACGCCCGCGTACCTGATCGACGGCGCCGACGACATCCAGCTCGGCTGGCTGGCCGGGGCGCCGGTGATCGGCCTGACGGCCGGCGCCTCCGCGCCGCCCGCGGTCGTAGACGAGATCATCTCGGCACTTTCCGGCCTCGGCCCGCTGTCGGTGTCCGAGCGAATCACCACCACGGAGTCAATCCGGTTCGGCCTGCCCAAGGAGGTACGGCACTAATGCCCATGCCACTGCGTCAGTCCCTGCGCGTCGGGTCCTACCTGGTACGCAAGAAGCTGGCTGGCGAGACGAAGTTCCCGCTGCTCGTGGAGCTCGAGCCGCTGTTCGCGTGCAACCTGAAATGCGCGGGCTGCGGCAAGATCCAGCAGCCGCACACGCTGCTGAAGCAGCGGATGCCGGTCGAGCAGGCCATCGGGGCGATCGAGGAGTGCGGCGCCCCGATGGTGTCGATCGCCGGCGGCGAGCCGCTGATGCACCCGCAGATCGAAGTGATCGTGGCCGAACTGATCAAGCGCAAGAAGTTCGTGTTCCTGTGCACGAACGCGCTGCTGCTGCCGAAGAAGCTCGACAAGTTCACCCCGTCGGCGTACTTCCGCTGGGTGGTGCACATCGACGGGCTGCGCGAGCGGCACGACGAGTCGGTCTCCAAGGAAGGCGTGTTCGACCAGGCCGTGGCGGCGATCAAGATGGCGCAGGAGCGCGGGTTCAAGGTCAACACGAACACCACGTTCTTCAACACCGACACGCCGCAGACCGTCATCGACGTGCTGAACTTCCTCAACGACGACCTGAAGGTCGACGACATGCAGATCTCGCCGGGCTACGCCTACGAGAAGGCACCGGACCAGGAGCACTTCCTCGGCGTGGAAGAGACCCGCGAGATGTTCCGCAAGGCGTTCGCGGACGGCCGCCGCAAGCGGTGGCGCCTGATGCACACGCCGCTGTTCCTGGACTTCCTCGAGGGCAAGGTCGAGTACGAGTGCACGGCGTGGTCGATCCCGTCGTACTCGCTGTTCGGCTGGCAAAAGCCCTGCTACCTGATGTCCGACGGCTACGTCCCGACCTACAAGGAGCTTGTCGAGACGACCGACTGGGACAAGTACGGGCGTGGCAAGGACCCGCGGTGCGCGAACTGCATGGCGCACTGCGGCTACGAGCCGTCGGCCGTCATCGCCACGATGAGCTCACTGAAAGAGGGAATCCGGGCCCTGCGCGAAAGCTAGCAAGCGCCGCGGATTCCTGCTTGTTCGCAGTTCCCATTCAGCGACCCCTCAGGTAAGCCCGCCAAGCTGTGAAATGGCGCGGCCGCGGGCGCGGGGCGGTTGTTCCCTGCGCGGCGAACCCGCGCCGCCACTAAAGCTGAGTCCGTTGAGGAGTCCGATGTTCTTCACGTACCTATGGCGCGAGCTGCGACGCCGCATGCGCCAGGCCCTTTTCATAGCAATAGGCCTGGCATTGGGAATCGGCCTGGTGATCACGGTGACCGCGGCGTCCGCCGGGGTCAAGAACGCCCAGGCCTCCGTCCTGCACTCGCTGTACGGCGTGGGCACGGACATCACCGTGACCAAGGCCCCGACCACCAGCACCAGCGGCGGCGGCGGGTTCGGGTTCAGCTTCACCCAGGGAATCGGGTCGAAGTCCCGGCCCAAGGCCGGCACCAAGATCGACGACAACACGCTCACCAGCGACATCACGCTGTCGTCCCTCAGCTCTACCTACGTGACCGACATCGCCAGGCTGCAGGACGTGGCCGCGGCGGCTGGCGGGCTGACGCTGACCGACCGGACCACCAGCGGCACGGTGCCTGCGATCAACTTCAACAACAGCGGCAGCAGCGGCAGCAGCGGCGGGTTCTTCGGCACCGGCGGCAGCAGCAGCAGCGGCAGCAGCAACCCGAGCAGCTTCCACGTCAGCATCGACAGCAACAGCTTCATCGTGAACGGCGTGGACATCGCCAACGGCGAGCTCGGCCCGCTCAGCACCGGCAAGATCAGCTCGGGGCGGACCTTCACCACGGCCGACGAGTCGTCCGACGTCGCGCTGGTCGACGCGAGCTACGCCACGTCGAACAAGCTGAAGGTCGGCGACACGATCGCGATCGGTGACTCCAAGAGCAAGGCGACCAACTTCAAGATCGTCGGGCTCGTCAGCGAGCCCGCGGGCGACACCCCGGCCGACGTGTACATCCCGCTAGGCGTCGCGCAGACGCTCGCCGACATGAAGAACGACGTCAACACGATCTACGTCGCGGCGAGCAGCTCCTCGGACATCAACTCGCTGGCGGGCACGATTTCCAAGGACGTGCCTGGCTCGACCATCACCGACCAGAACACGCTGGCCAGCGAGGTCACCGGGTCGCTGTCCAGCGCTGCGACGCTGGCCAATGACCTCGGCAAGTGGCTCGCGATCGCGGTCCTCATCGCGGCGTTCCTGCTGGCCAGCCTGCTCACGATGAGCGCGGTGACGCGGCGCATCAGGGAGTTCGGCACGCTCAAGGCGCTCGGCTGGAAGACCAGCCGGATCGTCGGCCAGGTCATGGGCGAGTCGATCACCGTCGGGATCATCGGCGGGGCGATCGGCGTCGGGCTCGGCTTCCTCGGCGCCGCGCTTGTCGGCAAGTTCAGCGGGCCGCTGACCGCGGACCTGGCGTCCAGCGTCACGGGCTCGGCCACGCCGGGCGGCGCCCGGTTCTTCGGCGCCGGCGGCACCGGCGCCGGCGGGTTCCCCGGCGGCGGCGCCGGCGGGTTCCCCACCAGCGGCGCGGCCCCCGGCGGGAGCACTACGGGCGGCAGCAACCCGTTCCGCGGCGCGTTCACGAGCGCGGCGCACCCGGCGTCGGCGGTAGTCCACCTGACCGCGACGGTCACGATCACCGCGGTGGTCGCCGCGGTGGTCCTCGCAGTCCTCGGCGGGCTGATCGCCGGTTCGCTCGGCGGCTGGCGGGCGGCGCGGCTGCGCCCGGCCGACGCACTGTCCAAGGTCGCCTGACCCGGATCCCAGGGAGAATACAAGTCATGTACAAGCTCACGGGTGTCACGAAGGACTACCCCAAGGGGCGCGGGACAGTCCACGCGCTGCGCGGCGTGGACCTCGATATCCCCGACGGCGAGTGGCTGGCCATCCAGGGACCGACCGGGCACGGCAAGACCACGCTGCTGCAGATCCTCGGCGGCCTCGACCGGGCGACCTCAGGCTCCGTCGATTTCGACGGGCGCGAGCTGACGAGGCTGCGGGAAACCCAGATGACGAAGATGCGGGCCGAGTCGATCGGCTTCATCTTCCAGACCTTCAACCTGATCCCCACGCTGTCCGCGCAGGAGAACGTGGAGACCGCGCTGGTCCCGCTCGGGGTCAGCGACGGCTCCCGGCGTGCCCGCGCGGCCGAGGCGCTGAGCTCGGTCGGGCTCGGTGACCGCCTGCGGCACCTGCCGGGCGAGCTGTCGGGCGGTCAGCAGCAGCGCGTGGCGATCGCCCGCGCGCTGGTGAAGGAGCCCAAGGTGCTGCTCGCCGACGAGCCGACAGGCAACCTCGACGAGGACACCCGCGACGAGATCATCGGCCTGCTCGAGAAGCTGTGGCAGCAAAAGGGCCTGACGCTGATCATCGTGACCCACGACAGCACCGTCGCCCGCCGGGCCCAGCGGCTCGGCACGATGCGGAACGGCAAGATCACGGTCAAGCAGAAGGTATGAGGGATCATTCCAGGCGCGCCTCCTGGTGCAGGAGGCGCGCCAGCTTGTCCGGGTCCGCGGCGGCCAGCCCGCGGGCGGCGAACCACGTCGCGGTGTTCCGGGCGTCCCTGGTGAGGAACGAGCGCCCGTTCGGATGGGAGATCACGTCGACCACCTGCGGCAGGTCGATCAGCACCAGCCTGCCGTGGTGCACGAGCAGGTTGTAGGCGGACATGTCCCCGTGCGCCAGCCCGTGCCTGGCCAGCGTGACGAGGGCGTGCACGAGCTGGCCCCACAGGCTGGCCAGCTCCGTGCCCCCCGGGCGGGTCTCGGCCGGCCGGGGCGCCGCGGTGCCGTCCGGGTCGCCGATGAATTCAAGCAGCACCTCGGTCCCGGTGATCTGCACCGGGTAGGGGACGGGAACCTTAGCGGCGTACAGCTCGCGCAGCGCACCGAACTCGGCGTTCGCCCACTGTTTGGCGATCATCTCCTTGCCGAACGCGGTGCGGCTGGCCATCGCGCGGCTTTCCCTGACGTCGCGGGTACGGCGGCCCTCCAGGTAGCCGGCGTCCCGGTGGAACAGCCGGTGCTGCGTCTCGCGGTACCGTTTCGCCGCGAGCAGGCACGACCAGCTCGTGCCCGGCACGCCCCGGCGGATGAGGTACACGTCTGCTTCCTTGCCGGTCTTCACGATGCCGAG
>JASHPP010000086.1 GCA_030038035.1 Trebonia sp. | reverse complement strand
ACGCGATCGAGCGGATGCCGGTGGGGGTCGCGCTGCTGCTTGAGTACCTCGGCGTCGTGCTCGTCGTCGGCTGGCTGTGGGTGCGGCACGGCCAGCGGCCTCGCCTGCTGACCGTGATCGGCGGCGCGGGCGCGCTCGGCGGGCTCGCGCTGATGCTGAACCTGTCCGGAGCCGGCGGCGTCAATCCGGTCGGGGTGCTCTGGGGCCTCGGGGCCGCCGTGAGCCTGGCGGTGTACTTCTTCCTTTCGGCGAAGGTGGACGCTGACCCGCTTCCGCCTGTCGTCATGACCTGGGGCGCGATGATCGTCGGGGCGCTCGTGCTCGGCGCGGCCGGGCTGACCCGCGTGCTTCCGCTGACCGCCTCGGCGGCGGACGTGGTCCTTTTCGGCCATCGCGTGAGCTGGCTGGTGTCGGTGCTGGGGCTGTCGGTGCTCGCGGCGGCCTTCGCGTATGTCGTCGGCGTGGGCGCGGCCCGTCGGCTGGGCGCCAAGCTCGGCTCGTTCGTCGGGATGGCCGAGATCTTGTTCGCCGTGCTCTTCGCCTGGCTGCTGCTGCACCAGGTGCCGACGGGCATGCAGTTCCTCGGCGGGGGGCTGATCCTGTGCGGGGTCGTGCTCGTGCGGCTCGACGAGTCGTCATGACTCATCCCGCGCGATCACGCTCATCTGACCGACCCGCAAGAGCTCGGTACTGCGAGGCAGCCGACAGGTGATCACCCCGGACGTGGACCCCACGATGGATGATCGGGGATAGAAAACCACCTTTTAAGGTGGTTTTCTATCCCCGATAACGACGATCGCTGGCGGGAGCCCGCCGCTCACGCAGCCCGGGCATCGGCGATGGCAGCTTTATCGCTTGTGGTGCCTGCTCGCGGGGGCGAGGATGAGGGATGACCGGCGTCAGCGTGCGGCGTGTTGATTTCGGCTACTTCGTGCGGCCAGCGGAGGAGATCGGGACGGGGGCGCCGAGAGTCGAGCCTTGCCTGGGCTACGTCGTCGGCCACCCCGAGGGAATGCTCTTGTTCGACACGGGCATGGGCTCCCATCCAGAGGTTGACGCGCACTACCGCCCGCGGCGGGTGGGACTGCGCGAGGCGCTAGCGGCCGCCGGGGCGCAGCTCGCCGACATCAGGATGGTCGCGAACTGCCACCTGCATTTCGACCACTGCGGCGGCAACCCGCTGCTTGGCCAGGTACCGGTCTTCGTGCAGGAAACCGAGCTCGGCGCCGCCCGGCATACACCGGACTACACGCTCCCCGAACTGATCGAGGGCAGCCGGTTCGAGCAGGTGACGGGCCAGGTCGAGATGCTGCCCGGGGTCTTCCTCATGCCCACGCCAGGCCACACCGACGGCCATCAGTCGCTGGTCGTCCGGCGGCCGGACGGCGCGGTGATCGTGGCGGGGCAAAGCCACGACACGGCCACGCAGTACGCCGCCGACCAGCTCGCCTGGCGGGCCCGCCGTGACGGACACGCACAGCCCCTGCCCGGCATCCCTGACTGGATGGACGCGATCCAGCAGCTCGATCCCCGCATCGTCTACTTCGCCCACGACCGCTCCGTGTGGATCCCCTGATCGGACGGTACGGCCCCTCGTAGTACAGGTAGCAGCCGCGCGGGAGCAGGTAACCCGCGTCGCCTGTGATGTCCCGGGAGACGACGCAGCAGTCCCAGCCGAGCATCGTTTGCGTGTCTACCCAGAAGATCGTGGCTGGCCGCGCCGCGATCAGGCCCGCGAGGTCGACTATCCGCATCGTGCGGTAGTACTTCCAGAACCACGATCCGAACAGCTGCTCGCTCGTGAACGGGGGCCATGACGCCGGGGGGGCTCCGGCGAGCGGCATCACCGCCAAGCTCGGGTCGGGGTATTCAGACGCGTGATCCGCGTACACCGCGATCAGCGCGCTGACCACGTTCCCGTCGAGCCACCCGAACAGCGACCCATGCCGCGGGATCGGCGTGCCGCGCGTGATGGCGCTCGCGACGGGGCCCGGCAGGCAGCGGCTGCCTGGCTCGACGGTGACGAGCGGGCCGTCCGCGTGCCACGGCACGAACGAGTAGCCGGGCTCGCGCCCGGCTTCGCTGCTGTCGCGGACCAGTACGAGGAAGCGAGCGCCGTCGCCGTCGCCATCGTCGTCACGCACGATGAGGACCATCGACTGGACGGACCGGATCCTGTCAGCCTCTCGCACCGCGCACGGGTAGTCGGCGAACAGGCCGCCGCATAGGTCATGCGCGGAACCAGCACGGATCATGTCATCAGCCACCGGCAGCGCGTAATCTGGCGTTATCTCGCTTTAGAACGTATATTTGAAGATGTTCGGTGTCAAGGTCCGTCGGCGAATACCTACGCTACGCGATGCCGGGCCCGGGCCTGGCCTGCCCCTGGCTCGTCTGACACTGTGGTGGTTATGACCGAGGAAACGCATCGCCAGGTGGCGATCGAGCGGATCGCGAACCTCACGTACAGCGTGACCAACGAACACGGCGGCCAGCTCACCATCGGCTCCGGCGCCGGCACCGACTTCACGCCGGTGGAACTCCTGCTTGCGGCGATCGGCGGGTGCACGGCGATCGACGTCGACATCCTCACGTCGCGGCGCGCCGAGCCGGACTCGTTCGTCGTGGACGTGGGGGCGGAAAAGGTACGCGACGAGAAGGGCCGCAACCTGCTGACGGACATCACCGTGACGTTCCGGATCACGTTCCCGGAGGGCGCGGGCGGCGACAAGGCACGCGCCCTGCTCCCGGACGCGGTCAAGCAGTCGCACGAGCGCCTTTGCACGGTCAGCCGGACGGTCGAGCTCGGCACTCCGGTCACGACCCATATCGAGTAGGTCGCGCCGCGCCCGTCAGGGCTGTGTCGACGCCCGCCCGTCCCAGTCGGCGAGCGGGGCGCAGTGCCAGGTCCAGTCCGCCTGCCCTTCGCGTCCCGGCAGGTCGATGCGCCCGTTGGCCCACAGCAGCGCCTGCCACGGGTCGTCACCAGGATCGTGCCAGGGGAACAGCCGTGCCAGGACGCGCCCGGCAAGTTCCGGGTCGGGGGCGAAGCGCAGTCCCAGGCCCCTGGCAGCGTCGTCCGTGTGCACGAGCAGCTCGTCACAGGCCATCGCCGCGAAGCCCGAGGGGTCGGCGGCGCCGGCGGGGTGGAAGCCGCGCGTGCTGGCCGGTGCGGCGTCGACCGACGCGGCGCAGGCGCGCGCGGCGCTGCGCAGGCTGACCAGGAGCGCCGCGTTGGCGGCATCGGCGCTGACCTTGAGGTCGAAGGCGGCGTCATCGCCGGGCCCGCCCCACAGGTCAAGGGCGTACCACAGCGGTCCGTTGGCGGCATGGGCGACCACCGACGCGACGGTGAAGTCCAGGCCGGGAACCGCCGCCGACCAGTCGGCATCGGCCGCCCCTTGAAGGAAGCCGTGGCAAGCCGCCGCGGCCGCGAGAATGTCACCGCCATTGATCACGGAACGTCACCTCTCCCGGGCTTGTTACGTCATTCTTCTGGAAATGCCGCGGCGAAGCCGCTAGCTTGGCGCGCATGCCCGCAGTGATCAAGTCCGTGTCGTTCGACGCGGCGGACGCGCTGGCGCTGGCCAGGTTCTGGGCGGCGGTCTTCGGGTCCGACGTGGACGAGGATTCCACGGCCGGCAAGGCCTTCGTCGAGGCGGCGGGGTGGGGCGGCCCGAACATCTGGTTCAACCGGGTGCCCGAGCCCAAGGTGGCCAAGAACCGGATGCATTTCGACCTGCGCGCGCCCGGTCCGGTGGCGGACGAAGTCGCCCGGCTAGAGCGGCTCGGCGCCGCCGTGGCGCGCCGCTACCCGCATCACACCGTGATGACAGACCCAGAGGGCAACGAGTTCTGCGTCGAGCCCGGATCCGGCTGACTGTCACCGCCGGACCGTAGAATCGCCGCGTGGCCTCCCCAAGCGCGCAGCAACCGGCAGACAGCGCGAAGCGCGCGGCGACCATCTTGCACCGCGTGTTCGGCTACGAGAGCTTCCGCGGCCAGCAGGAGGACATCATCGCCCACGTGATCGCCGGCGGCGACGCGCTCGTGCTGATGCCGACCGGCGGCGGCAAGTCGCTGTGCTACCAGGTCCCGGCGCTGGTCCGGGCAGGCACCGGGGTGGTCGTCTCGCCGCTGATCGCGCTCATGCAAGACCAGGTGGCGGCGCTGCGCCAGCTCGGGATACGCGCCGACTTCCTCAACTCCACGCAGGACCCGGGGACGCGGCACGTCGTCGAGCAGCAGTTCAAGGCCGGCGAGCTCGACCTGCTCTACCTCGCGCCCGAGCGGCTGCGCGGCGACGCCACGCTGCGGCTGCTCGAGGCCGGCCAGATCTCGGTGTTCGCCATCGACGAGGCGCACTGCGTGTCGCAGTGGGGACATGACTTCCGCCCCGACTACCTCGAGCTGCAGGTGCTGCACGAACGCTGGCCAGACGTGCCGCGGATCGCGCTGACCGCCACCGCCACCCAGGCCACCCGCGAGGAGATCGCGATCCGGCTGAAGCTGGCCGGCGCGAAGATGTTCGTGTCCTCGTTCAACCGGCCGAACATCGCCTACCGCATCGTCCCCAAGAACGACCCCAAGCGGCAGCTGCTGTCCTTCCTGCGCGCCGAGCACCCCGGCGACGC
>JASHPP010000678.1 GCA_030038035.1 Trebonia sp. | reverse complement strand
CAGCGCCGGTGCGGACAGGTACGTGATGTGGCCGACCATCCGGGCCACCCCCATGCCGGCGCCGGGCGCGCGGCCCGTGCCGTAGTAGCGGCCGCCCTGCCAGGCCGGGTCGCGCATGATCGCGTCACGCGCGATCGCGTTCCAGGCCACGCCCTGCGGCTGGAGGGCGTGCGTGCTGGCGATCGCCACGACGGCATGACCTGGTCGGGATACAGGATCGCCCACTCGAACGCCTGCATCCCGCCGAGCGAGCCGCCGGCCACCGCGGCGATCCGCTCGATGCCGAGTTCGTCGAGGAACGCGCGCTCGGTCCGCACCATGTCCGCGACGGTGATCACGGGGAAGTCCGGGCCGTACGGCGTGCCTGTCGCGGGGTCGATCGACGACGGCCCCGTGGTCCCGCGGCAGCCGCCGAGCAGGTTCGTGGAGACGACGAAGAAACGGTCGGTGTCGAACGCCTTGCCTGGGCCGATCATCCCGTCCCACCAGCCGAGTCCCTTGCCGGCCACGCCGTCGCGGTCCTCGGCGCGGAACCCGTCGCGGGTGCCTTCTTCTGGCGGTGACTTGGCGAAACCCGCCGCGTGGGCGTCGCCGCTGAGCGCGTGGCACACCAGGATGACGTTGTCGCGCCGGGGGGAGAGCGTGCCGTAGGTCTCGTACGCCACGCGGACAGGGCGCAGCTCCCGCCCGCAGTCGAGCCGCAGTGGCTCAGGCAGGTCGAGGTATTGCGTTTCGACCGTGCCCACCGAGCCGGCCGCGAGCGTCGAGGCTGGCTGCGCCATGGGGCTATGTTAGCTTGCCACAGGCAGTGTATTGTCAATCAGATCCATAGGGAATCATAAGTGAGCGGAAGGGACGTCAACGCGACATGACTACGGTTGCCGACAACGGCGTCAACGTGCAGGCGCTGCTCGACGCGCGCGAAGCGCTTAAGGGCGCGCCGGAGGCCGCCCAGTTCACCTGGCGGGCATCCTCCAAGTGGCAGGGCGGTGTCCACACCACAATCACCGTCAAGGACTTCTTCGGCCTCGGCCAGGAGCAGGCCCACAAGGAAACGTCGGTGTTCGATGCCGACCACCCCGAGGTCTTCGCCGCCGAGGACGACGGCATCACGCCGATCGAGTACCTCATCGTCGGCCTGGCGAGCTGCCTGAGCGCGGGCGTCGCGTCTGTCGCGCAGCTCCGCGGGATCCAGCTGCGCTCCGTCGAGGCGGTCGTCGAGGGCCACCACGACATCCGCGGCATCCTCGGCGACACCGACGTGCGCAACGGCTACAACGACATCAAGGTGACCTTCCACATCGACGCCGACGCGTCCAAGGAGGACATCGAGGCGCTGGTGGCCCAGTCCCAGAAGCGCTCCGCCGTCTTCGACGCGCTCAGCAACCCGACCGACATCACCGTCGAAGTGGCCTGAGGGACTTAGCCATAGAGCGCATCACCACGGTCGTCATCGGGGCGGGGCACGCGGGCCTCGCGGCAAGCCATTTTCTAGGTGAACGGTCGATCGATCACGTCGTGCTCGAGCGCGGCGAGGTGGCGAACTCCTGGCGGCGCGAACGCTGGGACTCGCTGCGGCTGCTCACGCCAAACTGGCAAAGCCGGCTGCCGGGCCTTCGTTACGACGGCCCGGATCCGGACGGCTACATGACAGTGCCGGAAGTCACCGAGCTGATCGACCGCTTCGCCAAGGTGTCGGGCGCTCCGGTCCGGACCGGCGTGACCGTCACGTCGGTCCGGCGGGCCGGCGACGGATACCTCGTGACGACTAGCGGTGGCGAGATCCGGTCCCAGGCGGTGGTCATCGCGAGCGGCGCCTGCAATCAGCCGGCGATGCCGCCGTTCAAAGTCGCGGTGCCGGCGTCGGTCGAGCAGGTGACGCCGTTCGGTTACCGCGACCCCGGCAAGCTTCCCGACGGCGGCGTGCTCGTGGTGGGCGCGTCGGCCACAGGAGTGCAGCTGGCGGCAGAGCTGCAGCGGTCGGGCCGCCCGGTGACCCTGTCGGTAGGGGAACACGTGCGGTTGCCCCGCACATACCGCGGCCGGGATGTGCTGTGGTGGATGGACGCCGCGGGCGTGTGGGACCAGCGGTATGACGAAATCGAGGACCTCACGCGGGCGCGCCGGCTGCCCTCGCCCCAGCTGGTCGGGACTCCCGAGCGGATGACGCTCGATCTCAACGCGCTCACCGCGCTTGGCGTCGAGCTGGTGGGCCGCTGGGCGGCCGTCCGAGACGGCCGCGCGCTGTTCTCCGGTGGCCTGCGCAACGTGTTCTCGCTCGCCGACCTGAAGATGAGCCGGCTGCTCAATACGTTCGACGAGTGGGCCGAGACGAACGGGCGTGACGCCGAGACCGGCCCGCCCGAGCGCTCCGAGCGGACCCGCGTGCCGGATGCGTCACGGTTGCAGCTTGACCTGGATAACGGCGAGATCCGCGCGATCGTGTGGGCGACCGGCTTCCGGCCTGACTACCGGTGGCTCGACGTGCCCGTGGTCGACGCCAAGGGCCAGTTGCGGCACGAGGGCGGTGTGGTCGACAGCCCGGGACTTTACGCGCTGGGGCTGCCCGTGCTGCGCCGGCGCAGGTCCACGTTCATCTGCGGCATCGAGGACGACGCGCGTGCGGTGATCGAGCACCTCGCGCGGTATCTCGCCGCACGCCGGTGACCTTGCCGGTTCACGCCGGTGCCAGAAGATGCCGTTGATCACGTCGTTCATGGCGGCGATCGTCTTCGGCCTGCCCCGGGGTGACCAGCGCAATATTGCCCGCTGGCGAAGGAACGTAGGACGATCGTGCCATGGTTACGGTCACGATGGGCAGCGGCGCAGGTCGCGGTGGGCGCTGCCGTGACGGAAGACGAGGTGACCGGTGCGCCTGTTGCTGATCGGGGCACCGGGCGCCGGGAAGGGAACCCAGGCCGAGCTGCTGGCCGACCGGTTCAACCTCACGCACATCTCCAGCGGTGACCTGCTGCGCCAGCACGTCAGGGACCAGACCTCCATCGGGCAGCGGATCAAGGCCTACGTCGATGCCGGAGACCTGGTGCCGGATGCCGTGGTCATGGACATGCTGCGCAAGCCAGTTGTCGCCGCGGCCGAGTCCGGCGGCTACGTGCTGGACGGCTTCCCCCGCACGGTGGATCAGGCCAAGGCGGCTTTCGAGGTCGCGCACGCGCTGGGCGTCGAGGTTCAGGCCGCCGTGCACCTGGACGTACCTGACGCGGAGCTGATCCGCCGGCTGGTGGTCCGCGGCCGGGGTTCCGACGACACCGAAGAGGTCATCGCGCACCGGCTGCAGGTCTACCGGGAGATGACCATCCCGCTGCTTGAGTACTACGCGGGCCGGGAATGGATGGTCACCGTGGACGGCACAAGGTCACCCGGTCAGGTTCACGAGGACATCGTGGCCCGCCTGCGAAAACTCGCCGCGTTCGAGGTCAGTTGATGTGCCGCTGGCCGTATCGGGCTAGCTTCCCCGCGACAGCCTCGATCTCCGCGGGCGGAAGCAGGCGCGGCTTCCCTGCGGCGGTGGCACGCAGGTAGAGCTCGCTAAGCCACTCCAGGTACAGGGTGCGGGTATGCGCGGTCTTGAGGTCTGGCCCGATGGTGACCGCACCGTGGCTGCCGATGAGGCATCCGGTCCGCCCGCGCAGCGCGGCGACGACGTTACGCGCGAGTTCGTCGGTCCCGTACGTGGCGTAGGGCGCCACCCGGACCGGCCCGCCGAAAATCGCCACGTAGTAGTGGATGGCCGGCAGTTCGTCCGCCACCGTTGACACGGCGGTCGCGGCCAGGGAGTGCGTGTGGACGACGGCCGACGCGTCGGTGCCGGCGTAGATGGCCAGATGCAGCGGAAGTTCGCTCGTCGGCTGCAGCGGGGCATCGACCTGCGTGCCGTCGAGCCGGTGCACGCCCACCAGGTCGGGGGACATGTCGTGATAATCAAGGCCGCTCGGCGTAACGGCGACTAGATCCGCGCTGCGGACGCTGACGTTCCCGGCCGTGCCCACGACCAGTCCTGCCGCGGCCAGTTCCCGGCAGACCCGCACGATCTCCTGGCGTATCTCACCGAGCAGCATCGGCCCTCCGTTCCCAGTTGCCCGGACACAACCAGCGGGAGCTAACGTAACGTTATGCGACCTGATCCACGGGAGACCGACCCGCTGAGCGACGTGGTCGCCTGGCGTGCCGGACACATCGTCGCAATCGACCAGACTGCACTGCCTGGTGAGTTCCGCGTGCTGCATATCGCGACGGTGAACGAGCTGGTTGACGCGATCACCCGGCTGGCCATCCGCGGTGCCCCGGCCCTCGGTGTCGCCGGCGCGCTCGGCGTCGCGCTTGCCGTGGCGCAAAGTGAACGCGAGGGCTGGACCGCGGCCAGGCTGGAGACCGAAGTCGAGCGCATCGCCGGCGCCAGGCCGACGGCCGTCAACCTGCACAGGGAAGTCCTGGCAACCGCTGCCGCGATCGAGCGGGGCCCGGCGGCGGTCGAGGCCGCCGCTGCCGCCGTCCGCGACGCGGTGATCGACGCGAGCCTGCGCATCAGCGAGCGCGGTGCCCGCTACCTGTCCCAGGCCTGCGGAACCCGCCCGCTGACCATCCACACCCACTGCAACACCGGAGCCCTCGCGTGCCTGGGCTGGGGGACGGCGCTTGGCGTCATCCGGATGCTGCATGAACAGGGGGAGCTCGGCAAGGTCATCGTCGACGAAACCCGCCCGCTGCTGCAGGGCGCGCGCCTTACCTGCTGGGAGCTGGGTCAGCTCGGTATCGAGCACTACCTGGCCTGCGACGGCGCGGGGCCGTTTCTGATCAGCCGGGGCCTGTCCGATGCGGTCGTCGTCGGGGCCGATCGCGTGGCGGCCAACGGTGACGTGGCCAACAAGATCGGAACGTATGCGCTGGCGCTCGCGGCACGGCGGGCCGGCGTCCCGTTCGTCGTCGCGGTGCCCGAGTCGACCATCGACGATGCGACGGCGAGCGGGGAGCAGATTCCGATTGAGCTGCGGCCTGCGGACGAGGTGACTCGCGTTCTCGGGGTCCCGTCGGCACCCCGCGGGACCCGCGCCCTCAATTACGCCTTCGATGTCACCCCGGCTGAACTGGTCACGGCCATCGTCACGGAAGACAGGCTCATCTTCCCCGGACGTGCGGCGGGCACCGATGCGGCCGCCGCTGCCCCAAAGGTGAGCCGCTAGCGGATTCAGTGACCGTTCGCGTCAGCTTTCTCCAGGGCGAACGTCGAGCTCACTTCGACGCCGCCGCGCAGCGTGTTCAGCACCACGCAGTACCGCTCGGCGCTGCGCAGCAGCCGCTCTGTCCGCTCGCCCTGCTCGTCTCCGCCGACCGTCACGTTGGTGTGGCAGCGGATCGCGGTGATCCCGATAGGGAACTGCCTTCCCATCGCCAGGGTTCCCCGCGGGTCCCAGTCCCCTTCGACCGCGACCTCCAGCGCCTCGAGCTCGATGCCCATGCTGGCGGCCACCATGCGGATCGTGACCTCCTGGCACGCGGCTAGGGCCGCCAGCAGCAGGTCCCCGGAGCAGGGGACGTCGCCGGCGCCGCCGACGGCAGGATGCGCTCCGGAGCGGAAGCCGCCTTCCGGCGCGCCGTCCGCGTGCACAGTGCAGTGCAGCGGGTCGGAAAGGTCCGCGCTGCCGCCGGTGACCCGCAGCACCACGGGGGCGCTGCCGGGATCCCTTGTGTACCGATCCCGAAGCGGCAGCTGAAGCTCACGGACATTGACCCTCGATCGTGGCATTGGCCCTCCCTTTGGGCGCCCGCAAGCCGCGCGCACCTGCGGCCGACGCCGCGGAAGCCTTTGTCACGCGAAGCTTGTCATCGCCATCCCGTCCTGACCAATACAAGCGCCCGAGCACCGCCGCTGTCCAGGCCGTTAAGCGCCGCCAGCCGGCCCGGCTTCAGGCAGATGCCTGCGCGCGCTCCCGCTCAGCAGCCTGCCGCTCCAGGGCGTACCGGTTGACAGGGAACGGCAGGCCGAGATTGGCGCGCAGCGTGTCGCCCTCGTACGCGGTCCGGAATATCCCGCGCTTTTGCAGCAGCGGCACCACGTCACCGGCGAAGCGTTCGAGGTCCTCGATGGTCCGGAAGCGGAGGTTGAGCCCGTCGGCCGCTTCGGCCCCGAACCAGTCCGCGATCGCGCCCGCGACGGTGTCCGGCGCGCCGGTAAACGGTGACGGATGATACTCGGTGACGGTCTCGACGACCTGGCGAAGCGTCAGGCCCTCCTCCCTGGCGCGGCGCACCAGCTCCAGGCCCCTGGTCCGGCCGCCCTTCTCAGCCAGGTGCGCGACGTCGGGGAACGGCGCGTCCAGGTCGTGCTGGCTGAAGTCGTAGGCGCCGAACGCACGCCCGAGGAATCCCAGCTTGCGGTCGAACTCGTTGTCGGCCTCGTAGCTGTCGTGCGATAGCTGCGCCGCCTCCTCGTCGGTGCCGCCCACGACCGGGCTGGCGCCGGTGAAGATCACCACGTGGCCGGGATCGCGGCCAAGCGCGACGGCGCGCCGCTTGATGTCGTGGTAGTACTCCTGCGCCTCGGTCAGCGTGCCGCCGGGCGCGTAGATGCCCTCGGCGACATGCGCGGCCAGGTTGCGGCCGTCTTCGGACACGCCCGCCTGGAAGATCACCGGCTGGCCCTGCCTTGAGCGGGCGATGTTGAGCGGCCCGGCCACCTTGAAGTGCTCGCCGACGTGGTTGAGCGCGTGCAGCCTGGCCGGGTCGAGGAAGATGTTGCGCTCCACGTCGGCGACGAACGCGTCGTCCTCGTATGAGTCCCACAGCCCGCGGATGACCTGGACCGCCTCCATGGCCCGGCCGTACCTCGTCGCATAGTCAAGGTGCTCGTCCAGGCCGTAGTTCTTGCTCGTGCCGGTGTCGAAGCTTGTCACGACGTTCCAGCCGGCCCGGCCGCCGCTGATGTGGTCAAGCGAGGCGAACCGGCGCGCGAGGTTGAATGGCGAGTTGTACGTCGAGCTGGCCGTGCCGACGAGCCCGATGTGCGTCGTGTGCGTGGCGACAGCCGACAGCAGGGTGAGCGGCTCCAGCCGGCTGAGGTAGTGCGATGGGTACGAGGCATTGATGAACTGGCTGTCGACGATGAACAGCGCGTCGAACAGCGCCTGCTCGGCGACCTGCGCGGTCTTGATGTAGTAGTTGATGTCCACGCTGGCGTTCTTCGGTACGCGCGGGTCCTTCCAGAGGCCGTGCTGGCCGGGGCCGCCGACGCCGTAGACGGCCACCGCGAGGTGAAGCGTGCGGGACATTTCGTCTTGTTTCCTGCTCCCTCAGTCCAGCAGATCGGGTTGCTCGGCCACGATCTCGTCCCAGTACGGCCTGAAGCTGAAGCCTCCGAAGGCCCGCGCGCGGCCGATCGGCTCCGCGACCTCATGGCGGATCAGCCGCGGTCGGCCTGCCGCCTCGGCCAGCAGTTGGGCGTGCGCGGTCTGGTCGGCCGTGATGAACAGCCACGCGGCCTCTTCGACCGACCCCCCGACGGTGAGGAAACCGTGATTCTGCAGGATCACGGCCTTGTTCGGGCCGAGCGCCGCCGCGATCCGCTTTCCCTCGGCCTCATCGAGCACTACACCGTTGAAGTCGTCATACAGCGAATGACTGCCGTAGAACGTGCAGGCGTCCTGGGTGATGGGATCAAGCAGCCGCCCCAGCGCGGACCACGCCTTCCCGTGCACCGCGTGCGCGTGCGCCGCGGCCACCACGTCGGGCCGGGCCGCATGGACCTGCGAATGGATGACGAACCCGGCCCGGTTGACCGGCCGGTCGCCGATCACGATCTCCCCGGCGGGATTGACCAGTTGCAGGTCAGAAACCCGGATCCGGCTGAACGGCACGGCGAGCGGGTTGATCCAGAAGTGATCGGGCAGCTCAGGGTCGCGGGCGGAGATGTGCCCAGAGACGCCCAGGCTGAAGCCGAACTTCGCGAAGACCCGGAAGGCCGCGGCCAGCTGCTGCTTGCGGTGCAGCCGTTCGGCCACCGGATCCGCGAACGACGGGTCGGGCACGAGGCGCTGCTCGGCGATGCGCAGCGGCTCGCTCCGGAACTGGCTGGTGATGCTCGGCTGGCTGGTGATCGGGGCGGGGCTGCTCATTAAGTTCTCCGGTGTCAAAGCAGGTCGGTACCGCCATAATACTATTTTGTCGATCGAAAAACTATACTTTATCGCCCGCGGCTCAGCGCAGGCGGGCTGGCAGGCTGTCGTATCCCCGCAGGATCCGGGTCGGGCGTCGCCGGGCGCCGGGCAGGAGCCGCAGGTCGGGGAAACGCTCGGCGAGGGCTCGCAAGCCCACCTCGCCTTCCATCCGCGCCAGCGAGGCGCCGAGGCAGTAGTGGCGACCGCCGGAGAATGAGACGTGGTCCCTGGCGTTTTCGCGGGCCACGTCGAACCGCCCGGGATGCGCGAACACGTTCGGGTCGCGGTTCGCGCCGGCCAAGACGGTCACCACCTGCGTGCCCTCGGGCACCGGCACGCCGGCCACCGACGTCGTGCGGGTGCTGATGCGCGCGGTCAGCAGCACCGGAGGGTCAAGTCGCAGCGCCTCGTCCACCGCGTTGGGCCACAGCGCGCTCTGCCCGCGCAACAGGTCACGCTGGCCTGGATGCCGGTCCAGCAGCGCGATCGCGTTCCCGAGCAGGCTGACCGTGGTCTCGAAGCCGGCCGCAAGCACCAGCCCCGCGGTCGCCTTGAGCTCGCGGTCGTCCAGCGCGCCCTCCTCATCCCGTGCCTCGATCAGCTGGCTGAGCAGGTCCTCGCCCGGGTGGCGTCGCAGCTGCTCGACGTGGGTCTCCAGCCACTGGGCGAAGTCGCGGAGCGCGGCCGTGACGGTGCGGAACTGCCGCCAGCCGAGCCCGAAGTCCAGGCTGGGCGCCGCGCGCGTGCCCAGTTCAAGCACCAGGTTTCGCTGTCCGGCCGGCACGCCGAGGATCTCGCTGATAACCGTGACGGGAAGCTGCGCACAGTAGGACGAGATCAGGTCGACCGGTGCCGCCGGGTCCAGCCCGTCAAGCAGCTCATGGGCGATCGCCTCCGTCCGCACCCGCAGCCGCTCCACCGCTCGTACCGTGAAGACCCGGGTGACCAGCTTGCGGTATCGCGTGTGGTCTGGCGGCTCGGTCACCAGCAGCGACGGCGGCTCGAGGGGGTGCTGCACGCGGGGAACCGTCCAGTTGAGCAGTCGTCCAAGCGGGCTATCGGCGCGGGCCGGCATGCCGGACCGGAAGTCCGGGCTGGACAGGATCTCCCTGACCGCCGCGTGGTCGACCGTGAGGTAGGACACCCGCGACCGGAGCATCGGCCCGCGGGCGCGGGCCTCGGCGAACAGTTCCCACACCCGGCCATCCGACGGGGGCGTCAGCATCAGGCGGCCCTGCAGGTCACCGCGCCGGGCTGCCGCGCCTATCACCAGCTGGGGCAGGCCATAGGCCAGTCCCCAGTAGATGGCAGAACGCGCCTCCTCCCCCCAGCCTGGACCGTGCCTGTCCCGGCCACCGTAAGCGTTAGCAGCGGGGGCGGTCAGCGATTCGGCGGCCATGCGATTCTCCCGCGGCAGCGATGAAGGTGCGTTAGCCTGCTATCCGGTACGGTACGTGTGCGTACCAACGTTGTGCAAGTCCCTGCCCGCCCACCCGGGAGCCGTGATGGAGACGAGTGTCGCCGAGCCGAGCAAGGCCACCGCAGAACACCGCGAGCGGCTGCTGGCCGGCCTGGCCACCGCGTTGCGGGAGCGCTCGTACGCCGAGATCACCGTCGCCGACGTGGTCCGCCACGCCCGGACGTCACGGCGCACCTTCTACGAGCACTTCGCCGGCAAGCAGGACTGCCTGATAGCGCTCCTGCAGGAAGAGACCAGCCATACTGTGGCGCGCATCGCGGCCGCCGTGGACCCCCGCGCGCCCTGGCAGGCGCAGGTGCGCCAGGCGATCGAGTCGTGGGTCGTCGGCGTGCAGGACGACCCGGGCGTGCGGCTGTGCTGGATCCGGGTCGTCCCTTCCCTGGGAGGCGCTGCCCGCCCGCTCCTGCGCCGGACGATGGCGGCCTTCGCCGGCCTTATCCAAACCCTCGCCGAGAGCCCAGAACTGGTCAGTGCCGGAGTGACCCCGCTCGCCCCGCAGGAGACCGTCATGCTGCTTGGCGGCCTCAAGGAGCTGATCGCCATCACCGTCGAGGACGGCGAGGACCTGTCCGGCATCATCGACATCGCGACCGACGTGACGATCCGTATCCTCGCCCCCCATGCCGGGCCGGACGTACCGCTCGCAGGCTAACGGCCGCCGGAACGCACGATCACCCATGGTCAGCGGATGACGCGTCCGCCAGCGCCGCCGTGAACTGGTCGGATGTCCCTGGGTCCCGCACCGCGACGCGGATCCAGCCCGGGCGCAGCCCGGGGAACGTCTCGCCGCGCCTGACCGCGAAACCGCGGCGGAGCAGCCGGGCGCGGATGTCCTCGATCCCGGTGTCGAGCAGGACGAACGATGCCTCGGCGTCCGGCACGACCCGCATCCCGGCGACGCCGTCCAGGCGGCGCAGCAAGTGCGCGCGCATGGCCGAGAGCTCGGCTGCCCACCGCCCGGCCTCCCGCAGCGCGCGCCCCGACGCGGTGGCGGCGCAGGCCGCCAGGGCCGGCGTGGAGACGGGCCACAGCGGCTGCACGGCCCTCAGCCGGCGGATGATGCCCGGGGCGGCGAGCAGGTAGCCGGCCCGGAGCCCGGCAAGCCCCCAGGTCTTGGTGAGACTGCGGATGACGACGAGGCCGCTGAGGTCGCCGTGGCCCGCCGCCGACTCGCGCTCTCCCGGCAGGCAGTCGGCGAACGCCTCGTCGATTACGACGATCCTCCCCGGCCGGATGAGCGCGACCACGGTCGGCCGGGGATGGGCGACGGAGGTCGGATTGGTCGGGTTGCCGATGAAGACGAGGTCCGCGTCCGCGGGCACGAGCGCCGGGTCGAAGGTGAAAGGGAACGGGAGGATGACCCGGTCAACCTGGTGCCGGGCCGCGCGCAGCGCCGCCTCCGGCTCGGTGAACTGCGGGTGGACGACGACCGCGTGCCTGGGCCGCAGCGCCCGTGCCAGCAGCATGAAGGCCTCGGCCGCGCCCGCGGTCAGCAGGACCTCGTCCTGAGCGCGGCCGTGCCGGGCCGCCACCGCGGCGACCGCCTCCCGCTGGTCCGGGTACGCCGCGAGGTCGGCGCCGCGAATGCGCG
>JASHPP010000677.1 GCA_030038035.1 Trebonia sp. | reverse complement strand
CTCACATGCAGCTTGGCAGGAAGGTGGTTATTGGTATGATAGGCAGTATGACACGGCAGAAGATCGCGATTACCCTGCCGGAAGAGCAGGTTGCCTCGGTGCGGCGGGCTGTTGCGGAGGGCCGCGCGGCCTCGGTTTCCGCGTATATCTCCCAGGCGCTCGCTCGGCGCACCGCCGAAGAGGAAATGGCCGACATGATCGCGGAGATTTACGCGCAAGCGGGCGAGCCCACGGAGGAGGACCGGGCATGGGCCCGCCGTGTGCTTGGCGTTGAGCAGTGACAGGTCTGACCCTCGACACGGGGGCGCTGATCGCGATCGAGGCCGGCAGCCCTCGCATGGCGCTGTTGGTTGAGCAGGCTATAGCCACGGGCGCCGAGTTGGCGATACCGGCGGGAGTCGTCGCCCAGGCATGGCGAGGCGGTGCCCGGCAGGTGAGGATCGCGAAGCTGCTGCAGCTTCAGGTGACGTCGATTATTGCCCTTGATGCCAAGCTTGCCCTGCGCATCGGTGCCAGGTGTGCGTCCACTCGTTCAACGGACGTGGTGGATGTGAGCGTGGCCATCTGCGCGAGTGACCGGAGGCATCCCGTCGTCACCAGCGACCCAGCCGATATCGCCGCGATCGACCCGGCACTGACGCTCGTCCGGCCGACATGACGGGTTACCAGGTGCGAAGAAGATCCCGGTAGGTTCGCACTGCTGGGATCTACTCGCCCGCCGTGGCCTCTCCCTGGCGTGCCTAGGAGGGGGTCCGCGATACGAGCCGCGAAACTCCGCGCGGCGCGCTCCCTGATCATGGCGGTTAGCCTACCTGCCTGCGGGAATGTCCCGTATGCCGGGTTTGCCCGGGCGGAATGACCCCGGAAGTGCCGGCATAGACGTGCTCCTCGAAGACCCTGAGGAGATCTCCGACCCTCTCGAAGCCGAGCTGTACGCCTACCGCGACCAGCTACAGGCAGCAGCCAGTGTCGCGGGTGGAGTCCGGTCTGCTGGCGCCGGATGAGGCGTTCGCGCGGGCCTGTGATCTGGCGTTCCCGGCGGCGGGCGGGTGGTTCGCGAGGTTCTGGGAGGCACGCGCCAAGTGGGATACCGCCATGCCGCCCGCGTTCCGCTCGTTCGTCGCTGACGAGGCCAGGGCGACGGCGCTGTACGTGTTCGAGCACAGCCTCCTGCCTGGTGCAGGCGGGCAAGTACGTGTCAGCGCGGCCAGCACCTGGTCGAAAGCATCCAGGTGCAGGGTGTACTCGCACAGCAGGGTCAGCAGGTCGCGGGCGAGATGCCTGACCGATTGAGGCCAACGTGCCTGTCATTGACAACGTGCCGACCCCCGCCGGACCCACCGCGCGCCAGATCGGTGCCCCGGCAGCAGCAACCATGCTGCTCATCATCGGCATCACACACCACGGCGGAAGAGCGCGCGGAACGTTCAATTCTGGCCGCTGACGATGAGTGGCAGGGAACCGCCTGCGAGGCGATCCTCCGCTGCCGCCAGCGCACGGCTGTCAGCCGGCGAAGGTCAAGGTCAGGATGTCAAGGCCGAGGATACGGTCAAAATGCCGGAGGTTGGCCGTCCCGACACGCCATCCGGCGGTAATGGCGGTCGCCGCCACGAGCCTGTCGTGCGCCCCGACGTCCTGCCCGGCAGCGGCAAGCCCGGCCCAGATCCGGGCATGCGCGCGAGCGGCGAGCAGGCCGAACGGCAGCGGGGGAAACGCAGCCAGGACCGCCTCGACGAAGGCCTCACGGCGGACCCGGTACTCCGCAGTGGCGCGGTGCACGCCGTGCAGCAGCTCAGAAGCCGTGATGGCAGCGATCCCGACCTCCTCATCAGGCCCCAGCTGCTCTTCCAGGCGCCTGCTCACCCCGGCCAGCGCGCTTCCCGGCGGCAGTCTCCGGACAGCGCGTTCAAGGTCGATGAAGACAGTGGTGTCTAGGAGCGTGCCCACGGGTCATCCGGAGCCGGCCCGACGTCGGCGAGCACGGCCTCCATGTCGTCAGCGAAACCGGGATCCGGCAGGGCCGCGTCGGCGAGCATCCCGAGTGCCTCGCGCAACGGCCGTCCGCGCCGCGTGGCCGGCGAGTCGGCTGCCGTGTCGTCCGGATGCATAATGACGAAAGTCGGCCGTTCGTGATTCACGACGACCACCCGCTCGTGACGGGCAACCGCCTCGCGCGCATGCCGGGGAATCCGTACCTCCTCAGCCCTGATCGTAGTCATAACTCCACGGTAGCACCTGGACCGTACGGAAGCGTACGGTTCCGTACGGCCAGGCCTGCCGGACCAAATTCAGACAAATTAGATTCCACATAATGTGCCTGGACCTCGGCATCAGCGCGTGGATTTCATAGCTTGTGGGGTCCCGCTGTCGATCTCAGCGTCGTCGGGCTGCTCACCGCGATGCGCCTCGACCGGACCGGACTGGAACGCTGACATCGACTTCGATGTCCGGCTAGGACGTGCCGCTGAATAACCGCCGTCCGGACGTCGTCGTGTACCGGGCCGACACCATCGACATGACGCCTACCCGCCCTGAGCACGTCCTGCTAGTGGCGGAGACCGCCTCACCAGGCTCGGAGACCACCGACCGGGTCGTGAAGCGCGACCAGTACGCACGCGCGGGCATCCCCTTGTACTGGCGTGTGGAGTGGACCGTGACAGGCATCCCGGTGGTATATACCTATCTGCTCGATTCTGCGAGCGGGCAGTACCGGGACGGTGAGGTATTCACCGGAGTGGTCAAGGCGGCGGTTCCCTTCCCGGTCGAGATCGACCTGTCGAGCTTCGGGCAGCGGTCAGGGCCACCATAGTTCAGCCGGGCTGGCATCGACCGACCCAGCCGGTATCGCCGCGATAGACCCGGCTCTGACGCTCATCCGGCCGGTGTGGTGAGCGTAAGGCTCGCCGCGCCGACTACCCGCGCCCGCGGGAAGCGCTCTGCTGGAAGATCTGGTTGAATTGTAAGACGAATTGTCTTACAGTTCAAAATATGGCTGATACGATCACCTTCCGCACCGACGAGGAGACCGAGCACGCGCTTGACGTGCTCACCAGCGAGGGCATCTCCCGGTCTGCCGCGATCCGGCAAGCCGTGCTCGAGACGGCCAGCCGGCGCGAACGCGCGGCCCGGATGCGCCGGGACATGCTGCGCATGGACCTAGGGCAGCCAGACGGCGTGAACGTGGCAGAGGAACTAGCCCGTGACCGCGCCGGCGAGCGCTGATGATCTACCTTGACTCACCCGCCGTCGTCAAGCTCGTCCATGCCGAGCCGGAAACGCCAGCGCTGCGCACCTGGCTGGATGAGCGGGCAGAGACAGGCTGGATTAGCTCGGTACTGACCGAGATCGAGTCCTTTCGTGCGCTGGCCCGGTACGCACCCGAGGCCATCTCGCGGCTGCCCGCCCTGCTGGATCAGGTCGACCTCGTTAGCCTGGATTTGCCCATACGGATCCTGGCCCAGACGGTCCGCCCGGCCACGGTGCGCAGCCTGGACGCGATCCACCTCGGGACGGCGCTGCACACCCGCAGCACCCTGACCTCGTTCGTGACCTACGACAAGCGCCTGCTGGACGCCGCCAGGACGGCAGGCCTCCCGGTCGACTCGCCAGTCTAGCCAAAACTATCCGCCGAATAGCCGGACGATGCGCCGATGCGCCATACTGAGATTCGCTTTACCGGCCCCGGCTTCCTTGCGGATGACCGAGGCTTTTTGTCGGTCCCGCCAGATGTAATGGTCAGATGCCTGATCCAGCGCTCACCGCGCTCGTGACAGACCCGAGAGCTAGAGTCTTGGTTTTCACCGATGGCCAGAATCTTTACAAGACATGCCGGTCGCTGTTCGGCTATCCGCTTTGCCATCCGCACCTTCTCGCGCAGCATCTCGCGGGCAACAGAACGCGCGTTGACTCCCGCTTCTACACCGCTGCGAGTGCCAACTCGTGGTCGGCTACAGATGCGGGCTGTAGATCTCCGAACGGTGCTCGATGTCGAGGACGTGGACGGTGCGGGTGTTCTCGCCGATCCGGTAGACGGGGCGGTAGGTGCCGCGACGGGCGCCATGGCACCCCGACAGGGGGCCGGTCAGCGGCTTGCCGACACGGTACGGGTTCTCCGCCGGCGCGCTGTCGCAGAATTCGATCACAGCCGCCGTGACGGCTTCCGGGAGCCGGGAAGCGATCGCCCGCCTGGCCGCGGGCTGGAACCGGATGTCGTACCGCTGCCCCGGCTGGCCGGTCACGCGCCGCCGGCGCGGCGCCGGGCCAGGTCCTGGCGTACCGTCGCCAGGTCCGCGCCGGGCTCGCCGCGGCCGAGCGCCGCAAGGCTCTCCCCGATCCGCGCCACCGCGTCGGCGTCAGCGAGGATCTCCAGGGTCATCTCCATGCCCTCAAGGTCATCGACCGACAGCAGGCTCGCCGTTGCGGGTCAGGGTGATCCGCTCATGCTGCCGGCGCACCCGCCGGGCAAACTCGGACAGCCGGGCCTTGGCCTCCGGCAAGGGAACGGGCGTGGCAGCGATCGTTATAGTCACGAGTATAGATCTCATTGGTCAGAATGCTGACTATAGGGTTGCACACCGGGACGTACGCGTGGTCCGGCTTGGCGAGTCCGCGACGGCGGCTGACCTGACCACGCTGACCGCGGACGACGTGCACGGCGCCTACGCGGAACTCGCCGCGTATGACAATTCACGAAACACGCTCACCGGGGCTGTGCCGACGGCCATACTGTCGCACAGCCGAAACGGCTTTCGGCTCTGAGGTGGGGAGCGTTTTCATGGTGCCGCCATTCAGGTGTCCCTGGCGCGTCACGATCAAGTGCCGGACTGCCGTGCCATCGGTCCTCGCGGTCCTCGTGACGGGGGTTCTGGCGGGGTGCGCCGGTTCGTCTACGGCGCCGGCCGTGGCCGGCTCGTCTGCCGCCACCGCGCCGTCCGCGCCGTCAGGGTCCGGGCCAGGGTCACCGGTCCCCGAGGGGTCAGGAGGATCGCCCGCCGCACCAGGCTTGGCGACCGCTCCTGCCGCCGGGACCACCCTGGCGACGATCAACGAGATAGGGCAGACGAACGTGATCTCGAACCCGCTGGGCAGCGGGTTCACGGCGGTCCACGACTTGTTTGACCTGAATTCCAACACCGACGTGTCCTCCCTGCAGACGTACGACATCGGCGGGAACCTGCTGGCGACGCTGCACGCCGGGTCGTTTAGCGGCGATTGCGGAGCGGCTGACATCGTGAACAAGGCAGGTCGGCTGATCGTCACCGTGCTGATATCGACGACCCCTGCACAAGGGATCAAGCCGGCGTCTTACTCGGAGACGATGACCGCGTGGAACGCCGCGACGGGCGCGTCCGTCTGGACCGCCAGCATCGTGAAGAATCAGGCCGAGCAGATTTCCTGCCCGCCAGGCGGCACAGGTGAGCTCTACGCCTTCATGTCCACCCTCAACGGGCAGTGGGGCGTCCTCGAACTGCCGTCAAGCGGGGGCCCGAACGCCTACCTCGACGCGATCGACCTGACGACAGGCAAGCTCTACCCGCGCTCGGACTTGGCGGGCGTCCTCGGCAACGACGTCGTCACCGGCAGCGGAAGCGACGTAGACGGCGACTACGCGAGCCTGACCGTGACGGTCCCGGGCAGCTGGCCGCAGCTTGGCACCGCGGCAGGACCAGGGGGGCCGAGGGGCGCCAGCCTGGAGCTTGACGGTGAGGTCCCCATCGCCAACGACGCCGCGCCGGACAACTTCGCCGTGACAGGCTACACCGGGGATCTGGGAGAAGGCAGCGGGCTCGACGCCGTGGCCACGCCGGACGGCGGCTACCTCGCCACCGTGTACTCCGACGAGAACGGTAACTCCGCCGAGCGCGGCTACGCGCTGCCGTCGCTGCACCAGTTGTGGAACGACCCGGTGCCGCTGTACAGCACGGACATCATCGTGGGGGTCAACGACTCGGCGATCTTGATCGCGCGCACCAGGAACGAGGCCGGCTCGGCGACCGAACTGCTCGCGCTCGATCCCGGGACGGGACGGACGCAGTGGACGGTGAACATCGGGGGCGGCGCCGTGTGCGACCTGACCTCTTCGCAGGTTCTGGTCGCAGCCAACAACCAGCTGGCCACTCTCAGCGCCGCCACTGGCAAGCAGTTGTCCTACGAGTCAGATCCTTACCCCGGTGTCAACGGCGCGGCCGCGGGCTGCCCGAGCGTGATCGGAACCGGCCTGGGCGGCGCCGGCATGAACAGTAACAACCAGGTGGTGCAACTGCTCGCGCCCTAGCCAGGGCCGCGCTGGCCGCGGCTAGGCTAAACCCGGTGAGTGGGTTGCGGGAATTGTGGCTGGGGAGTGGCACGGCTCGGTCGGCTGCTCGGGGCGCGGTCGCTGCTCCGGGGGAGGCGGCACTGTCCGTTCGGGATAAGTCGGGCGAGAAGCCGACTTCCTGCTGGCCACGGCCACCGGAACGGCGTTCGTATGGCGCTGTCACAGCCATGTCGCCCCGATCCAGGCCCCGTGCCAGGCGGCTCGCCGTCGCGACAGGACAGTCATCCGCGCAGGATAGCCCGGCGTGTCCTGGGCCGTGCCGTGCCCGGCCTGCCCGGCCTGCCCTGCCTGGCCGTCCTGAACGGACTGCCTTGCCGGGGTAGCCGCCTGCCTCGGCGCGGCCTCGCCGATAGCGCCTGGCGGTTGCCTGTGCGGCGGATGTCCGGCTGTCGCGTCGCCGCGGTGCGCGGAGACCGCGCAAAGCCAGGAGACGAACGCGACCAGGAAGGCCAGGATGAACAGCAGGTAGAACAGGTTCGCTGTGGGACCCGCCCCGCTGCCGGTCAGCGCGGCGTCCGTCATCATGACCGCCCCCGTGACGAGCGTGCAGCCACCGGCCACCGCCCGGCGGCCGGGACGGGGCCGGCTCCTGGCAGCCGCGGCCCTGGCCGCGCGCTGCGGCATGGGCGCCGCCCCGGCGGGGATGTCGGCAGTTAGCGTGGCCAGGTCCGCATAGGTGAGCGCCGTGAGCGCGCCGCCAACCCGGTCCCCGAACTCGTCCCGTGTCAGCAGGCCCTCCACGAACGCTGCCTGAAGCAGTGCGACCACTCGCTCGCGGTCAGCATCGGATGCTCGCAGCCACCCGGCCGCCGCACCCCGGCCTCCCGGCCCTGTCTCCATCTCCATCAGCCGCCTCCCCTCGCGGGGACCCTCATACCAGAGGCTAGCAGTGAGCCTGCCACCACGCAGCGTCAGGCTACGTCGATCGTCGCCCCCGGGCTGGAGCGCAGCGGCCAGCCCGGGGCCGACCGGGCCGATGCGGCCGCTGTGGCTGGGGAGCGGTGTCGCGGACCGTCATCACCCATGTCCGTGGAGCTGCCAGCCAGCGGGTACTGCAAGATAGAGGGCTGCTGGTACGTCAGCTCAGTGGCCGTCTCCGAGTTCTCGGCCACCGGGCATGTCGGCCATGGCGACGTACCATTCAGCAAGCATGAGACCTCCCGGAAACCGGCATTGACCATGGGTCAACGGACTCGACCGGACGCGGGGGGCCGACCGCGCACTGGAACGCGGCTGGTGGTGAGCGGAACCGCGCTCGCCGGCTGGCAGTCCTGGCAGGGGCGGCCGTGCGTGGCAGCGGGTCGGCGCCCCGTCCCCGGCAGGCGGCGTCGAGGCCGTCCTCACCGGCGTCTCGTGCGCCTGGCGGCTCGTCACGGCTATTCAGACCGCCGAGACATTGGGCCAGTTGCGCCAGCGGCCCGGCTGGATTGGGCCAGTTGCGCCAGCGGCCCGGCTGGATTGGGAATGTTTCCGCTAGCAGCGGGAACGCGCGGCTGCGTTACGTTTCCCCTGGTTCCCGACCCCCTCAAAGGGGCAAGGTGGCAAGGTCGGGAACCCTTCCGACTCCGGAGCGGCACGGCTCGTTCGGGATAAGTCGGGTGAGAAGCCGACGGCGTGCAGCAGCCGGGAGCGGCGGGTACCGGAGGCGGGCCTGGCGGGCTCGGGCTCGGCCGGCTGCCCGGGCCGCGGGGTGACGTCGGTGACGATCTCCTCGGCCATCCCGTACAGCAGCGGCAGCGCGCCGGCGACGACGCCGCCGGTCTCGTTGATGTGCTCGACGCCAGGGCCGATGAGCGCGGCGTCGGCCACGATGCCGCGGACGATCTCCGCGCACTCCTCCAGGTTGGTCGCGATGCGGGCGAGCAGGGTGCCGACCCAGAACAGGTAGAACGCCAGCGCCGCGATCAGCACGACGATCTCGATCACGGTCAGGACGACTAGCAAGGTCATCAGGACTTCACCTTTCCGAGCACCCGGCCGAGGAACAGATGGTGCTGCAGGCCCTCGGCGAGGACCGCGTCCACGCCGGTGGCGACCTGGGGGATCAGCACGGTGTCGGCCGTGTTCGCCTTGGCCGCCTTGAGCGTGTCGCGGACCGTCACCACCCGCCGGTCGATGACCTGCACGAGGTAGATCAGCAGGCTGAGCAGGGCCGCGACCGCCACCAGGACGATGAGGCCGACGATGAGGGCCCACACCCACAGGGTGTGCTCGGTGCCCGACATGGCCAATGCTGACATCGCGAGCGCGTGCATGGCTAACCTCCCAGCCTGGCCCGGCCGCGCTGCAGCCCGGCGATGATGATCGTGGCGTGCTCGATCGTGGTGCGCAGCGCGGCCAGCGGCGCGGTGTTGTGCACGGCGTCGGTCAGCCCGGCGTTGATCTTCGGCGCCTCGTCGCCGATCGAGCGGGCGAGCAGCAGGATCGGCACCACGAGCGCCACGACGACGAGGACGATCACGCCGCCGATCGTGTAGCCCACCACCCAGCCGGTGGTGCTGTATCCCGCGGCGAGGACATGCGATGGCACTGAAAGGCTCCTCTCAGATCGTTTCGCAGAAGTCGCGAACGGGCTTCAGGTTCGCGTTGACCGAGGTGAGCCGCTCGGGCACGGTGCTGGTCAGGCTGGCGACTGCTGCCACGCCGCCGGTGGTGGCGACCAGCGTCTTGCGGATCGCCCGCAGGTGGAAGATCACCCGGAGCAGGCCTACCGCGGTGATCGCGATGATCAGCGCGGCGACGATCAGTGTGAACCAGGCGACTGCTGGCATGTCAGGTGCTCCTTACCCGCGTTGTCCGCGTCAGCCGAGAAGCTTGGCGACCGAGCCGGCGTAGCGGACCGCGCCGACCTTGACCGCCTCGATGGTCGTGTCCGTTTCGGCAAGGCCGTCAGGGACGCCGTCGAGGTTGCCGATCAGGGCGACCCCGCCGGCCAGGATGTCGTCGGTCGCGGCCCGGATCCGCTCCACTGCCGCGAGGACCCGGTTGAGCAGGTAGATGACGACGGGCAGGACCACGACAAGCAAAATCACGCTGCCGATCCACCACAGGACCATGGCCT
>JASHPP010000676.1 GCA_030038035.1 Trebonia sp. | reverse complement strand
GCGTAGCTGTCCAGGTCCGGGCCGGACGGGACGGCGGCGGCCGCGAACTCGGCGAGGGCGTCGCTGATCGAGGCGGCCCGCCGCTCGATGAGCCCGTCGGTGTAGAGCAGCAGGATGTCCCCGGCGCGGAGCTGGAGCGTGACCTGCTCGTACCCGGCGCCCGGCTCCATGCCGACCAGCATTCCCTCGGGCAGCGGCTGCACGGCGGCCACGCCGCCGCGCACCAGGACGGGCGGCAGGTGCCCGGCCCGCGCCCAGCGCAACTGGCGGGTCCGCGGGTCGAACCGTCCGCAGATCACGGTTCCTGTGACGCCCTCGGTGAACAGGCAGGCCGCGAAGTTCAGCTGGCCGAGCAGCTCGCGGGGTTCCGCTCCGGTGGCGGCAAGCCCGCGCAAGGCGTTGCGGGCCGCGACCATGCCGGTCACCGCCTCGATGCCGTGCCCGGCGATGTCCCCGACGACGAGCAGCAGGTCGCCGCCGGGCAGCTCGAGCACGTCGTACCAGTCGCCCGCGACGAGGTAGCCGGCCTGGGCCGGGCGGTACCGCACCGCGATGTCGACACCCGCCGTCTCGCCGGTGCTTGTCCCCGACGGCATGATCGCGCGCTGCAGCCGGATCGCCAGCTCGTGCTCTTCCGCGGCTCGCTGCTCGCTGTCAGCGAGCTGGTCACGGGTCGCGGCGAGCGCGACCTGGGTCTGGTACAGCGCGGAGACGTCCTGGAAGGCGCCGCGCAGCGCCACCACGTCGCCGTGCGCCAGAACCGGCTCGGCGAAGACCCGGATCTGCCTGACCGCCCCGTCCTCCGGGCGGACGATGCGGAACAGCGCCGCGGCCGGCTCGCGCTGCCGCAGCAGCGACTGGCGGAACCGGCGCAGCAGCGGGCGGTCGGCGGCGACCACGTAGTCGTGCAGTTCGGACAGGGACACCGGATGTCCGGCTGGACGCAG
Source organism: Trebonia sp. (assembly GCA_030038035.1). The sequence continues at coordinate 9,332 of JASHPP010000676.1, read as the reverse complement.
GCCGAAGACGGCGAACGCCGCCTCGGTCCAGCGGACGGTCCCCGTCGTGAAGTCCTCATCCCAGCCGCCGAGCTGGCCCAGGCGCTGCACGTGGCCGAGCAGTTCGGCCAGACGGCTGTCCTCGCCTGGCGACCGGCCCCGCCAGGTGAAGACGACGCACCCGGCATGCAGCGCGACGCGCAGGTCCGCGATCCTGGCGGCGTCCGCCTTCCCGGTCAGCGGGCCTGTCCGCGGCACGCCGACCGGCCCGGTCACCCGCTGTGCGCGGCCATCGGCGAGGATCCGCGCGGCCCGCGCGAACAGGCCGTCGCCCGACGCGCTGTCCGGATAGGCCTGGCGCAGGGTAAGACCGGCGATCTGCGCGGGAGAACGGCCGGCCGGGCAGATATAGCCAGGGCTGAGGTGGACGATGTCGAAGTCTGTCAGGGCGCCGCCGGAATCCCTGACCGGGCAGGCGACGAGGACGGATTCCGCTACCTGGTCGAGCAGCCGTGCCACCGCCGGGTCCACGCCTTGCGGCGCCGCGCCGACGGCCCGGATCGGCAGCCGGTCATGGCTGGTTGCCAAGGTCACCGCCTCCCCGTCGCCACCCGGCCGCCTCCCGTCGCCGCGCTGAATGCACGGTACCACCTGAGCGCGAAATCTGACGGTTCTCAGCGCGATGGGCATAAAGGAGGTCTGCATTTCGCGGGCCAGGGAATATGCATCTTCATCCCGCGCGTGTTCCGCAATTGCAAATGCAAATGAGAATTCACCGGGGGCGCGTCTGGCAGCCCGGCCGGCGGCACGCCGCCGGGCCTGCACGGGCCCGGTCCGCGGGCCGGGTCTCGAAATCGTTGCAAGAGACCGCCGCAGCCGGGCAGGCGGGTTTCACCGGCGCCGGCCTAGGGTAGTGCGCTGCACCATGGCAGGAGTGCGAGCCTTCGTTCACCGTGCCAGCGGGGTGTGGTGTGGCTGAGGCACCGGCGGGGGTCGGCGTCTTCAGGCACGTCGGCTTTTTCTACCGGACCGACGAGCAGTACGCGGCCACCGTGGCCGGTTTCCTGCGCGACGGGCTGGCCGAGGGGGAGCCTGTCTTCGCCGCGGTTCCGCCCGCCAGGCTCACCCTGCTGCGGGACGCGCTCGGCGCGGACGGGCGGCGCGCCGAGTTCGCGGACATGACCGAGATGGGGCGCAACCCCGCCTGGATCATCCCGCGCGTGGCCGCGTTCACCCGCCGCCACGCCGGGCGGCACGTGCGCTACGTGGGCGAGCCGGCCTGGCCCGCGCGCAGCGCGGCCGAACTGCGGGAAGCGACCAGGCACGAGGCGCTCGTCAATCTCGCGTTCGCGGATGCCAACGCCGACATCTTGTGCCCTTATGACACGATGAACCTCGACCAGGCGGTCGTGTCCGACGCCAGGCGCACCCATCCGCTGTTGCTGTCAGGCGGCCGCCAGGGAGCGAGTTCCGCGTATGCCGTGCCGTTTCAGATCCCGCCGAGCTGCAGCCTGCCGCTGCTCGCCCCGCCCCGCGACGTCATGACGTACACGTACCGCACGGACTTGTCGCGGATCCGGGCCCTGGTGCTGCAGCACGCGAAAGAGGCGGGCCTCACGGACGCCCGTGCCAGCGACCTCGTGCTCGCGGTGAGCGAGGTGGCCGCCAACACGCTGCGGCACACGAATTCCCACGGCACGCTGACGATCTGGCACGACCAGGCCGAGATCGTCTGCGAAGTGCACGACGAGGGCACGATCACCGACCCGCTGGCCGGGCGGCGCAGGCCCGCTCCCGACACACCGGGCGGACACGGCCTCTGGCTCGTCCATCAGGTCTGCGACCTCGTGGAACTGCGCTCGGACAGCAGCGGGACGACCGTGCGCATGCACATGGCCATCGATCCCGCATCGCCGGGCGGCTAAGCCCGCCGGCACGGCATTGCTGTGGTAAAACACGGGTGTGGACCTGCTCACGACGTCTGTCGCGACGGTCGAGTCGGACCGCGGGCAATACACGCTGGTGGAGCTCGCCGGAGAAGCTGACGTGACCAACTGCGACGCGCTTCGCGAGGTGCTTGAGGCCGAAGTGGCCAGGCAGCCCCGCACGCTGATCATCGATCTCAGCGGGCTGCGCTTCATGGATTCCTCAGCGTTGCACGTGATCTTGCGGGCGAACCGGGCGATGGGCCGACAGGGCGGCGTGCTGGCGCTCGCGTCCCCGCGCGAGCCGGTGGCGAAGATGCTCCGGCTGACCGCCGCCGACCAGCTCGTTCCCGTTTACCCGACCGTGAGCGCGGCCACCGCGGGCTGACGCCGCCCCGCAAGTTCCGTGCGCGGCGTTTAGCCCGTCTCAGCGCTGGATACACTTTTTGTCAGTGGTGCCTACGACGCAGGCACGATCCACGCCAATCACGGCGTGCGTGCTCGCGCGGCCACCATCGAGTGACGTTCCCAGGCCTCCCGAGGGCTCGCCGTGACGGCTATCCGCGGTGAGGAGGCCTTCGATGAAGATCGCCCTGGTAGCGCAGCACGCGACGCCGTTCCCCGGCGACGGCGTCGCGCAGGCTGACGAGGACATCCGGCTGCGTGAGCTGAGCCAGAGCCTGGCCGCCACGGGCCACCGGGTGACCGTGTTCACCCAGCGCCACGGCACCCCGCCCCCGGCGGGCGCGGGGCCGCGCCCCGGCGTGCGGGTCGAGCACATCGGCCCGGCCGCTGCCATGGATGAGTCTGAGCTGCTCGCGCGGGTGCCGGAGTTCACCGACCGGCTGCGTGCGCGATGGAGCCGCGAGCGGCCCGACGTGGTGCACGCGCTGCGCTGGACGAGCGGCCTCGCGGCCCTTGCCGCCGCGCGAGACCTGCGCATCCCCGTGGTGCAGTCGTTCGGCTCGCTCGGCGTCGCCGAGCGGCGGCACCGGGTCATGCCGCATGACGTCGGCGCGGAACGCATCCGGCTTGAACCCGCGATCGGGCGCGGCGTCAGCGCCGTGGTCGCCGGGAGCTCGGCCGAGCAGTCGGACCTGACCCGGCTCGGGGTGCCGCGCCGGTCGATCAAGGTCATCCCGTGCGGCGTGGACACCGACGAGTTCACCCCGGAAGGCCCCGTCGCCGGGCGGACGGCCCGCCCTCGCCTGGTGACCGTGACCGACCTTGACGAGGAAGGCTCGCTGGGGACGCTGCTGCGGGCGCTGTCCAGGGTGCCGCGCGCCGAGCTGGTGGTCACGGGCGGACCGCCGCGCGAGCGGCTCGCCGCGGACCCGGCCTACCGCAGGCTCGCCGGGCTCGCCGGCTCCCTCGGCCTCCGCGGCCGGGTGCTGTTCACCGGCCAGCTGAGCCGGGGCGCGCTGCCGCCGCTGCTGCGCTCCGCCGACCTGCTCGTCAGCGTCTGCGACTACGAGCCGACGGGGGTCGTGTCCGTGGCGGCGATGGCCTGCGGCACCCCGGTCATCGCCTCGGCCGTCGGCGGCCACGTGGACGCCGTCGTCGACGGGACGACCGGCATCCTTGTCCCGCCCGGCCGCCAGGCGCTGCTCGCGCAGCGGATCAGGCAGTTGCTCGCGCACCCGATGCTGCTCCAGGCGTTCAGCATGGCGGCGGCCGACCGCGCCAGGTCCCGCTACTCCCTGGACCGGATCGCGCACGAGACCCTGGCCGTCTACGACCGCGCGCTCGACGCCGGCGCGGCGATCGCCGCCTTACCGGCGGTGGCTCATCACCCCTCACCCCCCGGAGATCGCGATGACGAACGTAACGACCGGTGCCACGGGCCTGCGGACGCGGCTGCGGCAGCTGTCCGACGACGAACTCCTCGGCCGCCTCCGCGTGCTGCCACGCGGCAGCGAGGAGCGCGCGGCCGCGTGCGAGATCCTGGTGGAGCGCCACGAGAAGCTGGTCCGGTCCTGCGTCAGGCAGTACAGGAACAGTCCCGAGCCGACCGAAGACCTGATGCAGGTTGGCTACGTGGGCCTGCTCAAGGCGATCAACAACTACGATCCGGCGATCGGCAACAGCCTGTCCGCCTACGCTGCCCCCTGCGTCAGCGGTGAGATCAAGCGGCATTTCCGTGACAAGCGCTGGCAGATCCATGTCCGGCGGTCCGCCCAGGAAGCGCTGCTCGAGCTGCGCAAGGCCACAGAAGAGCTCACCCACCAGCTTGGCCGCCAGCCCGGCGACGGCGAGCTTGCCGAGCGGCTCGGCCTCAGCGAGGAAGAGCTGCTCGAAGCCCGGCAGGCGGACATGGTTTTCACCACCTACTCGCTCGACGCGCCGCTGTCGGACCGCGACGAAAGCGCGGAGCTCGGCGACGTGCTCGGCGACGAGGACGCCGAGGTCGATCGCGCGATCGACATGGCGGCGCTCGCCACGCACTGGGACGAACTCCCCGAGCGCGAGCAGCGCATCCTTGTCATGCGCTTTTACGGGAACCTCACGCAGGCCGAGATCGGCACCCGCCTGGGCATCTCGCAGATGCACGTGTCCCGGCTGCTCACGCGGGCGCTCGGCCACCTGAGGGACCGGCTGCTCGACGCGGCCGTGAGCGTTTAACGGCGGACGTCGCCCGGCGGGCCGCCTAGGGCCCTAGGGCGCCGCGCCGGCCTTGACCGCGAGGATCGTGACGTCGTCCCTGAGCTCGCCCTGCGAGAACGTGGTGACGAGCTCCTGGACGGCGCGCACGGTCTCCGCCGCGGAGCGCCCTGCCGTCGCGGCGAGCGCGTCGGCGAGCCGGTCTTCGAAGATCTCCGAGTCCGCGTTCCTTGCCTCGGTCACCCCGTCGGTGTAGAAGAACAGCAGGTCGCCCTCGCCGATCTCAAGGTCAGCGCAGCTCGGCTTGGCGTCGCCGAACAGGCCGAGCGGAAGGCCGTCGCCGTCAAGGATCTCCACCCGCCCGTCCGCCCGTACGACCGCCGGGCCGGGATGGCCCGCGCTGGCGAGCCGCACCTGCAGCGCGTGCTCGCGACGGCGCAGGAAGGCGAGCTTGACGGTGACGAACCGGTCGTCGTAGTCCCCCGCGATCAGCACCTCGTTCGCGGCGGTGAGCACGTCCGCCGGCGCCTGGTGCGCGTGGACCAGGGCCCGGATCGCGTGCCTGGCCGCCGCGGTCACCGCCGCGGCGTCCTGGCCCTTGCCGCAGACGTCGCCTATCGCGACCACCCACTCGTCCCCCGCCGCGAACACGTCGTAGAAGTCGCCGCTGATCTCGTGCCACTGCGTGGCGCCGACGTAGGCCGCGGCGAAGTCAAGGCCGGGCACGGCGGGCAGCCTGGCCGGCAGCAGGCTGGCCTGCAGCGCCTCGGCAACCTCCGAGCGCTGCCGGAACATCCGGTCCACCCGGATGGCGATCGCGAGGTGCTGGCCCAGTTCCTCGGCCAGGCCGAGGTCCGCGATCCCGAACCGGCCCGCGGCGGCACCCCGCGCCAGCGTCAGCGTGCCGTAGCCGGTCGTCCCGTCCCAGACAGGGACGCTGATCAGCGACGTCGCCCCCAGCATCATCAGCAGCGGCGCGCCGTCCGGCCCGGCGCCGAGCAGGCCCGGGTCGGCCGCGTGTGCCAGCAGCACGGACTTGCCTGACGCGTGCACCTGCGCCGGCACCGACTCCGGTCCAGGATCCACGCCGCGGGCGGCGCGCGCGAGCTGCTCGGCGGACGCGTTCCTCGGCCCGGTGGCGAACTGGCGGCGCAGCTGGCCGCCGCGTTCGACGTCGATGATGACCCAGTCCGCGAATTCCCCGGCAAGCAGCCGCGCGCACCGCTGCAAGGTGACGGCCTCGCTGAACGTGCTGTTGTCAAGGAGCAGCCTGGTCACCGCGGTGATCATGTCCATGCGACGCGTCATGGCCCGGACCGCGCTCCCGGCGGTCCCCGCCTCCGCGTCCGCGTCCGCGGGGGGCGCCGGAGGGGCCGGGTTCGCCCGGCCTGTCCCGGCGGTGGCCGGACCCGCGGCCGTTACCGCGAGGAGCCGCATGCCCTCGTGCACGGTGACGAGGCTGATGGTCAGCGTCGCGTCGACCGGCCCGTCCGGTCCGAGCAGCCTGCATTCCACGCCCGTGGCGGTTCCCTTCCGCGCGGCCGCGGCGAGCTGGCTCTCCACGGCGGCGCGGGACGGCAGGTCGACGAACGCGGTCAGCGCCCGGCCGGTCGCGTACCCGGGCGCGGCGCCGATGAGCTCGCCGGCCCTGGCGTTCGCGCGCCGCACCGTGCCGTCAAGCTCGAGGACGAACAGCGGCGTCGGCGCGTGCTGGAACACGGCCCGGAGCAGGGTTCTCTCCGCGCTTACCGAATCGGTCGGGGCGTCGGGAACAGGTTCTGGATGGCCGGCTTCGGCCAGCTTGGTCAGCACCTCGACGGCGGCGTCCAGCTCGGCGAACGCCGCGTCGAGCAGCGCCCGCGCGTCGGCGCCCGGCATCGCGGTCGCATGGCGCAGCGCCTCGCGCCGCCTGGCCAGGTCGGCGAGATCAGCCTGCAGTCCGGCCGGCCGCAGTTCGTGTGACATGTCTGCCAACCATCATTCCTGACAAGTGCCGCCAGGGCACGGATGCACAGGCGGGCGGCCCGGAGCCAGGTGAACTCCCGGCGCCCCGACCCCAGACTGCACCGATAATACGGCGGAGCGCGAAATGCCCCGATCCATCCGCGTTGTCCGCGATATGCACCTGACTCGGCGGGCCGGGATGACGCGACGGAGGGCCGGATACACGAGGCCTGCCGGCCCGCAGGATCCTGCGGGCCTTAACGCGGTTACGGGCCGCTGCCGGTTCCGGACCGGCCTGCTGCGTGCTGCTCAGTGCTCGTAGACGTCCTCGACGGGTACCAGTCCCATACCGGTTTTCATGAGGGTCCTTCCGTGGGTGAACCCAGGCTCATCAGGCCGTCGTGGTTGGCTCGAGGGCGTCTGGGTCTTCGGCCTGGTCGAGCAGCCTGGCTCTGAGGTGGGCCAGGGCCCGGGCCATGAGCCGGGAGACGTGCATCTGCGAGATGCCGAGCCGGCCGCCTATCTCCGTCTGGGTCAGGTTGCCGTAGAAGCGCATGACCAGGATGCGCTGCTCGCGTTCGGGCAGTTCGTCCCAGTGCGCGTTGACGGCCGCCATGTCGATCGTGTGCGCGACGCCCGGGTCATCGTCGCCGAGCAGGTCGGCCAGCAGGGACGGGTCATCCCGGTCGAACACCGGGGCGTCCAGCGAGTACGTGCTGAAGACCAGGTCGGCCTCCCTGGCCTCCCGCATGTCGTCCTCGCTCACCCCGAGCCGGTTGGCGAGCTCGTCTTCGCCGGGCGTGCGGCCGAGCTGGTGGGTGAGTTCCTCGCTGGCCTTGCGCAGGTCCAGCAGCAGTTCCTGGGCCGACCGGCGGACGTGGATCTGCCACCGCTTGTCGCGGAAGTGGCGCTTGATCTCGCCGTAGACGCAGGGCTGCGCGTAGGCCGCCAGGCTGTCCCCGACCTCGGGGTCGTAGTTGTTGATCGCCTTGAGCAGGCCGACGTACCCGACCTGCATCAGGTCCTCGGCAGGCTCGGGGCTTCCCCGGTACTGCCGGACGCACGAGCGGACCAGCCTGGCGTAGCGGTCCACGAGTATCTCGCAGGCCGCGGCGCGCACCTCGCTGTCCCTCGGCAGCGTGCGGACCCTGGTCAGCAGCGCCTCGTCGGGAAGTCCCTCCAGCTCCGCGCGGAAGCCGGGGTGAACGCCAGCCTCGGGGGTGGCCGGGTCGATGGCGTTTCGCGCCGGCCGTAGTACGGTGCCCTTGGTCAAGGTTTCTCCTCGGCGTTGCGGAGGTTGCGGTCGGGTTAGGTGTGCCCGGCCCGTGCCGGTTAAACGTGGCACAATGTGAGGCTCGTCACATTCTGTCCCTTTCGGGGTTTCCCGGCCGGCGCAGGCGCAGGCCGGGGACGGTTCACCCGCGCGGCGGTCGCCGACAGGCAAATTTCCCGCGGTGAACCGGTGTGGGGGAGCGATGCGAGGGAACCGGGTGGCCATGACCGTGACCCGGAGCGGCGCGAACTGGCGGTTCGCCGGCGCCTGCCGGTCCGCGGACCCCGACTTGTTCTTTCCCGTACCGGGCACCCGCCGGGAGGACAGGCAGACCGCGCGGGCCAAGGCGGTGTGCGCGGGGTGCGCGGTCAGGCGGGAATGCCTGGAGTTCGCGCTGTCCCAGAGCCAGATCTACGGCATCTGGGGCGGAACCACGGTCGAGGACCGCAGGCGGGCCCGCCGGCGCAGGCGGCGGGCGGCGGCCTCACCGCCGGGCGAGCCAGCGCTCCATGCAGGCCAGTAGTTCCCCGGTGTCGACGGGCTTGGTGACGTAGTCGCTGGCGCCGGCCGCGATGCTCTTCTCCTTGTCGCCCGGCATGGCCCTGGCGGTCACCGCGATGATGGGCAGGGTGGCGAAGGCAGGCATCTGCCTGATCTTGTTCATCGTCGCGTAGCCGTCCATTTCCGGCATCATCACGTCCATCAGGATGAGGTCGGTGTCGTCCGCGGTGAGCAGGGCCTCGATGCCCTTCCGCCCGTCGGCGGCCTGGGTCACCGTCATGCCGGCCAGCTCGAGCGTGCTCGTGATCGCGAAGACGTTGCGCGTGTCGTCGTCGATCACCAGGACCCGCCGGCCGCGCAGCGCCTCGTGGCCCTCGGCCTCCGCGAGCACGCGCGTCCCGGTCTCGGCCGGCTCGCTGATCAGCGCCGGCACGTGCTCGGGCTGGGCGGCGGACAGGTGCAGCGTGATGCGCTCGCGCAGATCGTCAAGGGACGGCAGCAGCTCAAGCGGCTGGGAGCCGAAGCGCAGCCGCGCGAGCCTGGCCTGCGCGCTGTCGAGCTTGTCCCTGGTGTGGGCGAGTACCGGGACTTCCCGCAGCCCGGGCTCTTCCTGGAGGAGGTCGAGGAAGGCGAACGCGGAGGCGTCCTGGAGGCCGAGATCAAGCACGACGCACTGGTGCGGCTCGGTGAGCAGCGCCTCGACGCCCTGCTCGGGGCTGATCGCCGTGTCCACCTGGACGCGCCCGTGGATGCCGACCAGATCAGAGACCGCGCTGTGGGCGAGCAGGGTCAGCAGCCCGCCGCGCGTGCCCTCGAGCACCAGCAGGCGCCGCACGCCCGGCGCCTCGTCATCGGGCGAGTCCGGCTGCGGCGACCCGGCCGCCGTGACCTGACCACGGCCGTTCTGCCCGGCGCTGATGCCGTCGCCAGGAGGGGGGATCTCGCCCGCGGCGCCGGGCAATTCGCACGGCAGGTACAGGGTGAAGGTGCTGCCCTGGCCGAGTTCGCTCTCCGCGGTGATCTCACCGCCCAGCAGGGCGCCTACCTCGCGGGCGATGGAGAGCCCGAGCCCGGTGCCGCCGTACCTGCGGCTGAGCGTACCGTCACCC
>JASHPP010000675.1 GCA_030038035.1 Trebonia sp. | reverse complement strand
GGGGCCAGCCAGCTGCTGTGCACGTCGGTCGACGGGTTCACCTCGGGGACGCCGATTTCCGTGGTGCTCGACGAGCCGAAGGACGCGCTGGTCGCCGTCGCGATGAACGGGACCGCGCTGCCCGTCGAGCACGGCTTCCCCGCGCGGCTCGTGGTGCCCGGGCTCTACGGCTACGTCTCGGCCTGCAAGTGGGTCGTTGACATCGAAGTGACCACGTTCGATTCGGCGATCGCGTACTGGGCGCAGAACGGCTGGTCGGCGCAGGCGCCGATCAAGACCGAGTCCCGGATCGACGTCCCGGCGTCCGGCTCGCAGGTGGCGGCCGGCCGGGTCGCGGTGGCCGGCGTGGCGTGGGCGCAGCACAAGGGCATCGAGGCGGTCGAGGTCCAGGTGGACAACGGGCCGTGGCACGAGGCCACGCTGGCCCCGGTGCCCGACCTCGACACCTGGCGGCAGTGGTTCTGGTACTGGGACAACGCGACCGTCGGCAACCATCGGATCCAGGCGCGGGCGACCGACAAGACCGGCTACACGCAGACCGCCATCCAGGAGCCCGTCGCGCCCAACGGCGCCACCGGCTACCCGATGTCCCAGATCACGGTCTACAAGCAGGCGTAGCCGGGGCGGCCGGCCTCGGCGGCCCGGCGGCGGGGTCAGGCCAGCGCGACAGAGAACGGGGTGAACAGGCGGCTGGGGTCGCCCCGCGGTTTGCCGGGCCCGTGCGCCATGACCGCGGTCCGCGAGGCCGGCTCCAGGCCGCGGTTCAGCGCCCATTCCGGCAGCTCCGGGCGGTCCGGGTCCAGGTCGAGCCGGATCGGGCCGCGCACCTGCGCGGCCAGGTCCGCGATGAGCCGCCGTGCGCCGGCGGCGCTGGCGGCGACGACGGGGCCGATCACGGCGACGGGCCCGCTGCGCCAGGCGGCCGCGTACCCGGTGATGCCCTCGGGCGTCTCCAGGACCCGCAGGCGCTGCGCGAAGGCGGGCAGGCACCGCAGGAGATAGCCCCGGTCGGCCCCGAAAGCCGCCTTGTCGACATCGAGGATCGCCGGCATGTCCGCGTCGCCGGCCGGCCGTGTCGCGGCCCGCTCGCCGCCCGGCTGGCCGGGGGCCTGCCGGAACCCGCCGACGAAGGCCGCGCTGCTGCGGACGGTCCGGAAGCCGAGCTTGGCGTACAGCGGCTTGCCCGCGTCCGTGGCGAAGAGGGTCACCGTGGCGTCGCCGGCCGCCGCGAGCAGGTGCGTCATCAGCGCGGAGCCCAGGCCCAGGCGGGCATAACGCCCGGCCACGAGCATCATGCCGGCCGACGCGAGGTCCGGCGCGTACCTGGCGAGCACCACCGCGCCGGCGAGGCGCCCCCCGCCGCCCGGGGCGTCCACGCCGAAGCCTTCGGCCGCCGCGAGCAGCAGCGCCCACTTCGCCTGTTCCGGCGCCCATCCGCGGTCGATGGACAGGGCCACGCAGTGCTTGAGGTCTGCTGGGCCGAGCCGGCGGATGGGCGGGAACGGAACGCCGTTACGGTCGGTCAGCACGCTCCCTGAGCGTATGGCCAGGCCCCGGCGCGACGCCAGTGGTTCGGGCGGTGCGGACGCGCAGGAATAGCCACCGCTCGGCGACGCTCCAGGCGGTCGAGGTGACCAGGTAGACCGCGGCGGCCAGCGGGGCGAACGCGGCGATGACGACGGTCAGGTAGGGCAGCACCTTGCCAAGCAGGCCGAGCGTGCCGCCGGTCCCCACCCGCGCCGACAGCCAGCAGATCGCCGCGAGGACCGCGAAGACACCGAGGAAGACGGCGGCGTGGGGGCTGAGCGCGCCCGCGTGGGTCAGCCAGTGCCCGCCGAGCGGCACGCCGAACATGTCGCGGGACAGCAGCCGGTTGGGCCCGCCGGCCACGTCGGGCGACCGGAACAGCAGGTACAGGACGCTGAACACCGGCCATTGCGCCAGCATCGGCGCGAAGCCGCCGAACACGCTCGTGCCTTCCCGCTTGTAGAGCGCGGACAGCTCGCGCTGCAGCCGTTCCGGCTGCCTGGCGAAGCGCTTGCGCAGCGCCTCGACCTGCGGGGCGAGCCTGGCCAGGGCGGCCTGCCCGCGCATCGCGCGAAAGCTCAGCGGCGTGACGAGCAGCCGGACCGCCGCGGTGAACACGACGATGCCGGCGACGGCGGCCAGGCCGCCGAGGACGGGGGTGAGGACGGTGGTGAGGGCATAGACGAGGTGGTACGCGGCGTCCACGGGAACGCCGAACAGAGCAGACATGGGCAGGCGACCTTCCAGCGCAGATGGGTTGGCTTGCTGGAGGCGGCCGCCACCGGGCCCCGGGCATGGGGTTACGGCAGGCGCTGGGAAACGCGCGGGATCAGGCGGCCGCCGGGGCCGCCGAGGGTGCTCTCGGCCGGGCGCGCCCGCTGGCGTCCGGGTCGCGCTGCCGCAGGAACGCGACGCGCCAGGACTTCTCCCGCAGCGCGGCGACGCGGCGCAGGACCGGAAGGCGGGCCGTCGCACCGGCGTGGCTGGCGCCGACCGCGAAGCTGCCGATCAGTGCCACGGCCAGCACGGCGACGGTGAGCACGGCGGCGCGCTGCGGGGTATCGGCCCACATGAGGACGGCGAGCAGGTGTCCCGCCACCTGCCAGAGCCCGGACAGCGCGCTCAGCACACCTCTAGCGTACGCGCCGGCGCGCCGGGCGAAGAAGCGTCAGGGGGCGGTGCGCGCGGCGGTGACCGCCACCGTGGCGTAGCTCATCGTGAAGCGGGGCGGCGCCGGGTCGATGGCGGCCCTGATGGCGTCAAGCACCTGCGCCGCCTGCTCGGTCGGCAGCCGGGTGAGGACGCCCGTGGTGGACATCAGTTCGAGCAGCTCGTCGAGGGTGCAGGACTGCTCCCAGTCAAAGCGCCACTGCTCCGGCTCGCCGAACCCGCCCGCCTCCCGGATCCCGGCCGCGGCCCTGGTGAACCCCGGCTGGTAAACGTCCAGGCCCGTCCGCGCCGGGTCGAGGCTGACCGGCGAGTCGGGCACCAGCCGGCGCATGGCCGTGGCGACGGCCGCCGCCACGGCCGCCGGCAACTGGTACGCGTGCCAGAACACCGCCAGCCGGCCGCCTGGCCGCAGCACCGCCGCCGCCTTGGCGGCTCCCGCGACCGGGTCCACCCAGTGCCAGGCCTGCCCGGCGATGACCGCGTCGAAGTCCCGGCCGGCGCTGTCCCAGTCCTCGAACGTCGCCACCTCCACCGCGACCCCGGTCCGCCGGGCGAAGCCTGCCATCCGCGCGTCGGGATCGACGCCGAGCACCACGGCGCCGGCCGCCTGGAACTGCCTGGCCTCGATGCCGGTGCCGCAGCCGACGTCGAGGACGTCGGGTCCCGGGCTGGCGGCGACGATCCGCGCCACCATGGCGTCCGGATAGCGGGGCCTGCTCCGGTCGTAGCGCTCGGGGTCCACGCCGAACGACTCCGCCATCTGCCTGTGCTCATGCGGCTGTAGAGTGGGCATACGCCCACTATAGACGGAGGGGACGCCGCGGTGCCGACGGGGATCGCCATCAGGGACGTGCGCGAGCAGCTGTTCGGCGCCGCCGAGGCAGTCCTGCTCAGGGACGGGCCGGCCGCGCTGACCAGCCGGGCCGTCACGACGCAGGCACGGGTCGCCAAGGGCGTGCTGCACCGGCACTTCGCCGACTTCGACGACTTTCTCGCCGAGCTGGTGCTCGACCGGGCGGGCCGGATCGACGCCCAGGCCGCCGCGCTGCGCGAGTCGGCCGGGACAGGCACCGTGGCCGGCCACCTGGCCGGCACGCTGACGGCCCTGTTCACGTCGGTCGCGGTGGCGATGGTCGCCCTCATCACCTTCAGGGACGAGCTGCGCGCCCGGCTGCGCCGCACGTGGCCGGCCGGGGTCCCGGTCCTGAAGGAGGCGGTCGCCATGGTCGCCGGCTACCTCACCGCGGAGCGGGAGCTTGGCCGCATCGCGGCCGACGCCGACGCCGGCGCGCTCGCGGCCACGCTGATCGGAGCGGGGCACCTGCTGTTCGCCGACCGGAAGGGCACCCCGCCCGCGGCGGAGGCCGTCACGAAGATGGTGACAAGCGTCATCGGCGCCGTCATGCTGGAGTAGGCGGGAAGGGGATCGCATGCCCGGCACATGGCGCCTGACGACTACCGCGGTCCTTGCGGCGGGCGCGGCGATCGGCGCCGCGCTGGCGGCGGCCGGGCCGGCCCAGGCCGCTGGCGGCCCGGCCCAGATGGCCGGGGCGACGATCACGATCGCCGCGTCGTCCAAGATCGCGCCGGTGACCGGCGACGTCATGGTGGCCTATCGCGACGGCGCGGACGCGAGCGGGAAGATCCACGGCACCATCACCGGTGCCGCCGCCGCCGATGTGGCCGTCTTGTACGCGCAGGAGTTCCCGTACAAGACCGCGCCGGCGGCGGTCGGCTCGGTCACGCTCAAGGCCGCCACGGCGACGTATTCGTTCACGGTGACGCCGACCCTGGCCACGCGTTACGCGGTCCGCTTGTTCGGCACCGGCATGGCGGGCGCTCCCATTGCCACCTCGCCCGTGCAGAACCTCTACGTCGTCACCACCGAGTCGGCCACGGCCGCCAAGCCCTGCGGCCGGCCCGTGTGCCATGAAACCGTTGACATCTACACGATTCTCCCCGCCTCGGCATTCAGCACCGAGGCGGGCAAGCACGTCTATCCGTACTTCGGCCTCAACCTCGGGTCGACCGGCACTCCCCCGCCGCCCAAATGGGTTTACCTGAATGCCGGGAGCGCCAAGGTCAGCAAGGCGCGCCGGATCTCGGCCAGCGAGTACGAGAACACGCTCACCTTGACGTTCACGATCGGCACCGACGGCTACCGCTATCTGTGGGACACGTGCGTGCGGGACACCGTCGCCAACAACGGCCTCGGCTTGCCCGGATACCACGATTGCGGGGTCAGCCGGGTGCCGGGGACCGTCGTCTACCTGGGCTAGCCGACGGCCAGCTCCGCCACCGCGGACAGCAGGCGGTCCACGTCGGACGCGTCGTTGTAGTGCACCAGGCCGACCCGGACCGCTCCGCCTGGCCGCAGGCCGAGCACGCCGCACAGCTCGACCGCGTAGTTGTCGCCGTGCCACGCGTTGACCCGGCGGGACGCCAGGTGCGCGGCCACGGCGCGCGGTGTCATTCCCGCGACGGTGAAGAACGCGGTCGGCGCGCGCCGCGCGGCCTTCCCGTACAGCGTCACGTGGCCCATCCCGGCCAGCCCGCTGAGCAGCCGCGCGAACAGCGACATCTCGAAGGCCTGCACCGCGGTCATCGAGGCGACGATCCGCTCCCGCCGCGAACCGCCCGCGCCGCCTGAACCCGCGGGCCGGGCGGGCCCGGCGAGCCCGGCCAGATGGTCCACCGCCGCCGTCACCCCGGCCAGGTCGGCGAACGGCAGCGTGCCGCGCTCGAACCGCTGCGGCACCTCATCGGAAGCAGGCGCCAGCTTGTCCGGCCGCAGCGTCTGCAGCAGCGACGGGGCCGCGATCACGGCGGCCACGTGCGGGCCCGCCCACTTGTACGCGCTGGTCGCGTAGCAGTCCGCGCCAAGCTCGGCCACGTCGACGGGCATGTGCGGGGTCGCGTGCACCCCGTCGACGTAGCACAGCGCGCCCGCCGCGTGCGCGCACGCGGCGATCGCCGCCACGTCCGGCCGCGTCCCGAGCACGTTGCTCGCCGCCGTCACCGCGACCAGCCTCGTCCGCTCGGTCACCAGGTCCGCGTACTGCGCGGCGGGCAGCTCCCCTGTCGCCGTGTCGACCTCCGCCCAGCGGATGACCGCACCGGCCCGCCCGGCGGCCTGCACCCACGGCCGGATGTTCGCGTCGTGGTCGAGCCGGGACACCACGACCTCGTCCCCCGGCGCCCACCCGCGGGCCAGCGCGGACGACAGCCGGTAGGTCAGCGCGGTCATGCTCGGCCCGAAGATGACGCCGTCGGCGACGCCGCCTGTCAGGTCCGCGACGGCCCGGCGGCAGTCCGCCACGATCGCCCCGGCGCGCTCGCTGGCCGCGAACGCGCCCCCCGTGTTCCCGATCCCCGCCCGGTACGCCGCGGCGATCGCCTCGACCACCGCCTGCGGCACCTGCGTCCCCGCCGCGCCGTCCAGGTAGGCGTGGCCGTCCCGCAGCGCCGGGTAACTCGAACGCACGCGTGAGACATCGAAGACCGCAGACATGGCGACCCACGATACCCCCTCGGGGGAAAAACCAGGTGACAACCCGCCCGCAGGAAGTTAGGCTCCGCACGGTGTCCGAACGCCCAGTCGCTGCCCTCTGGCGGCTGCGCCCTTACCTGCGCCCGTACCGCCTGCAGCTGACCGGCATGATCCTGGCGGCGGTGGTCGCCGAGGGCGCCCAGATCGCGATCCCGCTGCTGATCAAGGCCGTCATCGACGGCGCCATCGCCCGCCACGACCCCGCCCTGCTTGTCCCGCTCGGGCTGGCGGCGATCGGCCTCGGCGTGGGCTCCGCGGTGCTGAGCCTGATCCGCCGCTGGGTGCAGGGCAACTCGGTCGCCGACATGGAAAAGACGATCAGGGACGACCTGTACGCCCACCTGCAGCGGCTCGAGCCGGCGTTCCACGACGAGTGGCAGTCCGGCCAGCTGCTGTCGCGCGCCACGACCGACCTGGGGTCGATCCGCCGGTTCGCCGGGTTCGGCATCGTGTTCCTGTTCATCTCGATCCTGGTGTTCGCCGCCGTGACCGCCCTGCTGATCAGGCTGAACTGGTGGCTCGGCCTGATCACCGGAGCCATGTTCATCCCCGTGCTCGTGTTCTGCACGATCTTCGAGCGGCGGTACAAGGTCCTATCGCGGCGCGTGCAGGACCAGGAAGGCGACCTGACGACGCTGATCGAGGAGGCGGCCACGGGCGTGCGGGTGCTCAAGGCGCTCGGCCGCGCCCCGGAGGCCGCGGCGCGCCACTTCGCGCAGGCCACCGAGGTCTACACGACCCAGGTGGCCAAGGCCAGGCTGCTCGGCGACTTCTGGGCGGTGCTCGACCTGATACCGAACGCCGCGATCGCGCTCATCGTGGTCCTTGGCACGATCGCGGTCAGCCACCACACGCTGACCATCGGCGGCCTGGTGGCGTTCATCACGCTGGCGCTGCAGCTGGTGTGGCCGATCGAGGCACTCGGCTACATCATCGCCTCAGGGCAGGAGGCCGCGACCGCCGCGCAGCGCGTGCTGGAAATCTTCGACACCCCGCCGCATATCGCGGACACGACCGACCAGCCGCAGCGATCCGTGGCGCCTGTCCAGCCCCACCTGCACTTCGACCACGTGGCGTTCGCCTACCCGGGCGCCCGCGAGCCCGTCCTGCGGGACGTGGACCTGCGGCTGGCACGCGGCGAGACGCTGGTGCTCGTCGGCGCCACCGGGTCAGGCAAGACCACGCTGCTGCAGCTTGTGCCGAGGCTGGCCGACGTCACCGGCGGGCGCGTCCTGCTCGGCGGCGCCGACGTGCGGGACATCCCGCTCGCGCCGCTGCGCGCCGCGGTGGGCTGCGCGTTCGAGGAGGCGACGCTGTTCTCGGCGAGCGTGCGGGAGAACGTGACGTACGGCGCGCCTGACGCGACCGAGGAGGAGATCGAGGCCGCGCTGTCCGCGGCGCAGGCCAGGTTCGCCTACGACCTGCCGTGGGGCCTGGACACGCGGATCGGCGAGCAGGGCATGGCGCTGTCCGGCGGGCAGCGGCAGCGGGTCGCGCTCGCGCGCGCCATCCTCGCCAGACCCGAGGTGCTGATCCTCGACGACCCGCTGTCCGCCCTGGACGTGCACACCGAGGAACGAGTGACCAGGGCCCTCGGCGGGATCCTGGCCGACAGCACGGCGCTCGTGGTCGCGCACCGGCCGTCCACGGTCGCGCTCGCCGACCGGGTGGCGCTGCTCAAGGACGGCGTGATCGCCGCTGCCGGCAGCCACGGCGAGCTGATGAGTTCGCACCCATCCTACGCAGCCTTGATGTCCATGGAGGAG
>JASHPP010000674.1 GCA_030038035.1 Trebonia sp. | reverse complement strand
CGGTGACGATCTCCTCGGCCATCCCGTACAGCAGCGGCAGCGCGCCGGCGACGACGCCGCCGGTCTCGTTGATGTGCTCGACGCCAGGGCCGATGAGCGCGGCGTCGGCCACGATGCCGCGGACGATCTCCGCGCACTCCTCCAGGTTGGTCGCGATGCGGGCGAGCAGGGTGCCGACCCAGAACAGGTAGAACGCGAGGGCCGCGATCAGCACGACGATCTCGACCACGGTCAGGACGACTAGCAAGGTCATCGGGATCGCGGCGTGGAAACCCTGGCCTTCAGACCAGGGAGGAAACGCCGCTTCACCTCCTCAGGAATGTCAGTGGTCATCGTTATTGTGTTCGCATGTCCCGGTATCGGCTGCTCCCCACGCCCGCCCAGGAGGTGGTGCTGCGGGATCATTGCGCCCACGCCCGGTACGTATGGAACCTCGCGGTCGAGCAGCATACTCACTGGCGCCCGGGCCGGGCGGGCGCGCCGGGCTACCTGGAGCAATGCCGGCAGCTGACCCAGGCACGGAAAGAGCATCCGTGGCTGGCTGCAGGCTCCCAGATGGTCCAGCAGCAGGCGCTGCGGGACTTTGCACGGGCAATGACCGCATTCTTCGACCCGCGCAACCCGGCCCGGCGGCCGGGCTGGCGCAAGGCCGGGCGGGACGAGGGATTCCGGATCGTCGGGCGCCGCGGTCGGCAATGGGATGTGCGCCGGGCATCCCGCCATGTCGGCCAGGTGCGGGTACCGAAGGCGGGGTGGGTACAGTTCCGCTGGTCGCGCACGATGCCGCCGGGCGTGAAGTCCTACCGGGTGACCAGGGACCGGGCCGGGCGCTGGCATGTCGCCTTCGCCGCCGTCCCCGAACCGCTTCCAGCGCCAGGTAACGGACAGGCCGTGGGCATCGACCGCGGTGTTACGGTCGCTGCCGCCTTGTCGACAGGAGAACTGCTGCACGTCCCCGGCCTGACCGCTCAGGAGCGCAGGCGCATGCGGCGCCTGGAACGCGAACTCGCCCGCGCCAGGCGCGGATCGAACCGCCGCACTCGGGTGAAGCATGCCATCGCCCAGTTGCACGCCCGGGAAACCGACCGGCGCAAGGACTGGGCCGAGAAGGTCAGTACGGATATTGCGCGCCGGTTCGACATAATCAGGGTGGAAGACCTCCGGATCGGGGCCATGACCCGGTCTGGTAAGGGCACGCGGGAGAGCCCGGGCCGCAGCGTCCGCGCGAAAGCCGGACTGAACCGGGCCATCTTGCGGTCCGGATGGGGGCTGCTGGTCCGCCGGTTGGCGGAGAAGGCGCCCGGCCGGGTGGAGAAGATCAAGCCCGCGCTGACGAGCCAGCGGTGCTCGAAGTGCGGGAAGGTGGACCGGAAGTCGCGCGAGAGCCAAGCCCTCTTCCGGTGCACTGCCTGCGGCTTTGCCTGCAACGCTGACGTAAACGCGGCAAGGAACATCGCGGCGGGGCACGCCGTGACTGCGCGGGGAGGCCACCGGGAAGCCGGGCCGGTGAACCGCGAACCTCAACTGCTTGCCTCCTCTCGGATGTGAGTAGCTGGAATCCCGCGCCTCCAGGCGAGGGAGGATGTCAAGATTTCACCTTTCCGAGCACCCGGCCGAGGAACAGATGGTGCTGCAGGCCCTCGGCGAGGACCGCGTCCACGCCGGTGGCGACCTGGGGGATCAGCACGGTGTCGGCGGTGTTCGCCTTGGCCGCCTTGAGCGTGTCGCGGACCGTCACCACCCGGCGGTCGATGACCTGCACGAGGTAGATGAGCAGGCTGAGCAGGGCCGCGACCGCGACCAGGACGATCAGGCCGACGATGAGGGCCCACACCCACAGGGTGTGCTCGGTGCCCGACATCGCCAATGCTGACATCGCGAGCGCGTGCATGGCTAACCTCCCAGCCTGGCCCGGCCGCGCTGCAGCCCGCCGATGATGATCGTTGCGTGCTCGATCGTGGTGCGCAGCGCCGCGAGCGGCGCGGTGTTGTGCACGGCGTCGGTCAGCCCGGCGTTGATCTTCGGCGCCTCGTTGCCGATCGAGCGGGCGAGCAGCAGGATCGGGACCACGAGCGCCACGACGACGAGGACGATCACGCCGCCGATCGTGTAGCCCACCACCCAGCCGGTGGTGCTGTATCCCGCGGCGAGGACATGCGATTGCACTGAAAGGCTCCTCTCAGATCGTTTCGCAGAAGTCGCGGACGGGCTTCAGGTTCGCGTTGACCGAGGTAAGCCGCTCGGGCACGGTGCTGGTCAGGCTGGCGACGGCTTGCACGCCGCCGGTGGTGGCGGCCAGCGTCTTGCGGACCGCCCGCAGGTGGAAGATCACCCGCAGCAGGCCCACCGCGGTGATCGCGATGATCAGCGCGGCGACGATCAGCGTGAACCAGGCGACTGCTGGCATGTCAGGTGCTCCTTATCCGCTTATCCGCGTCAGCCGAGAAGCTTGGCGACCGAGCCCGCGTACCGGACCGCGCCGACCTTCACTGCCTCGATGGTCGAGTCCGTCTCGGCGAGCCCGTCGGGGACGCCGTCGAGCTTGCCGATCAGGGCGACCCCGCCGGCCAGGATGTCGTCGGTCGCGGCGCGCACCCGCTCGGTCGCCGCGAGGACCCGGTTGAGCAGGTAGACGACGACGGGCAGCACCACCACAAGCAAGATCACGCTGCCGATCCACCACAGGACCATGGCCTTCTCCTTTATGTCAGCTCAGGTTGTCGCGTGGTACGGGAGGAAGAACCGGCGGAAGACCCGGGCCAGGGCCATCAGCGCGGCCCGCAGCCCGAGGGTGAGGCCGCGCGCCGGGGTGGCCGCCGCCGCGGCGATCTGCTCAGCCGTCTCGCCCCGGTCGATCCGCTCGATGCGGTCCTGCAGGTTGACCGCGAAGTCGTGCATCAGCACCGAGCTGACGTCGGCGATCATGCCGCGCCCGTACTGCGCGGCGGCGCCTGCCAGCTGCAGGTCCTGGGTGACGTCGACCCGCGTGCCGCGGCCGGCCCGCGCCAGCGTCGCCGTCACCACCATGCTCGCCTGCCCGCGGCCCTTTTCCTCCGCGCCGGCCGCGTTGACGACGATCCGCTTGGCCGCCTCGTTCCGCTCGGTGATGTCGGCCGTGCCGGCGAACTGCAGCCGGACCGGCCCCATCCGGATCGCGACCCGCCCCTTGTACTTGTCGTCGCCGAGGTCCTCGGTCAGCTCGGTGCCAGGCAGGCAGGTGGCCACCTGCGGGATGTTCTGGAAGAACTCCCACACCTTGTCGACCGGTTCGGGGACCTCGAACTCGTTCTTGATCAGCATTGGGTGTCTCTCTTCACCGTGGGGCCTGTCATCGTGGTGCGTGCGCGTAGGCGGCGGGGTCGTTCGCGAATGCCCGGCGGCAGCCGGCGCAGCAGAAGTAGTAGGTGGTTCCGTCGTGCTCGAACGGCAGCCCGCCGCCCTGGGCGGTGACCACCGTCATCCCGCACACCGGGTCGATCGCCTCGGCGGCGGGCGCCGTGCCGCGCGCCGCCCGCTCGGCCGGCGCGGCCGTCGTCGCGGCGGTGACTATCGCGCCGGAGGCGCGCAGCTGCACCAGCTCGGCCAGGATCGCGACCGCTATCTCGGTGTGCGTCGTGCTGCCCAGGTCGAGCCCGGCCGGCACATGGACGTGGTCCAGCTGTTCGGCGGGCACGCCCCGGTCGGCAAGGTAGCCGAGCACCGCCGTGCCCCGCTTCTGCGAGCCGACCAGGCCAAGGTAGGCCGGCCGGGCGGCCGCGGCCCGCTCGAGCACTTCCTCGTCGTTGTGTCCCTGCGTGGCGACGACGACCATCGAGTGCCGGTCCGCGTCCTCGGCGCCGAAGTCCTCGCCCGCGATCAGGTCGGCGTGCCAGCCCAGCGTCTGCGCCAGCCTCGTGAGCGTCTGCGCCATCGGCGAGCCGCCCACGACCACGAGGCGCGGGGCGGGCAGCACCGGCTCGATGTACACCTCGAGCGCTCCCTCGCTCTGGCAGGAGATCGGCACGACGGCCATCCCCTCGGGAACGGCGCCGCCGAACTGCTCCGGGCTGCCCAGGAGCAGCAGGCGGGCGTCGCCGGACTCGATCACCAGGCGGGCCTCGCGGATGACCGCGGGCTCGGCGCAGGCCCCGCCGATCCAGCCGTGCAGCTCACCGCTCGCGGTGATGATCGCCCGCGAGCCTTTCTTCCCCGACGACGGTCCCTGCCGCCACACCACGGTCGCCAGCGCGAACGCCTCGCCGCGGCGCGCCAGCTCCGCGGCCTGCTCCAGGACGCCCCAGCTCTCGTCGGCCATCATGACTTCTAGTCCCCCCGGACCGGCGGCGCGCCGGAGACGTCGCGGTGGTAGGTCAGGGCTTCCCAGACCCGGTCGGGCAGCAGCGGCATGTCGATGTTGCGGACACCGGTGCCGGACAGCGCGTCGATCACGGCGTTCACGAACGCGGCAGGCCCGCCGACGGCCGCGCACTCGCCGATCCCCTTGGCGCCGAGCGGATGGTGCGGGCACGGCGTGACGACCTCGCTGTGCAGCTCCCAGCCCGGCGTCTCCCACGCGGTGGGCAGCAGGTAGTCCATGTAGTTCGAGCCGACGCAGTTGCCGTCGGCGTCGAACGTGATGAACTGCATGTTGGACATCGCGTACGCCTCGGTGAGCCCGCCCATGATCTGGCCTTCCACGATCATCGGGTTGATGCGGACGCCGCAGTCGTCGACCGCGACCGCGTTCAGCACGTCCCACACGCCGGTCTTCTGGTCTACCTCGACCGTGATGATGTAGACCGCGAACGGCCAGGTAAGGTTCGGCGGGTCGTAGTAGGCGGTGTTCTCCAGGCCAGGCTCCATGCCATCGGGCATGTTGCTGTAGGCGGCGATCGCGCATTCCTGGATGGTGACCCCGCGGTCCGGGGCGCTGCGCACGTAGAACCGGCCGAGCTCCCAGTCGACGTCCTCCTCCGAGACCTCAAGCAGGTGCGCGGCCAGCTTGCGGGCCTTGGCGCGGATCTTGCGGGACACCATCGCCACCGCCGCGCCGGCCACCGGCGTGCTGCGCGACGCGTACGTGCCCATGCCGAACGGGGCGGTGTCGGTGTCGCCCTCCTCGACCACCACGTCCTCGGCCGGGATGCCGAGCTCGTGGGCCACGATCTGCGCCCAGGTGGTCTCGTGTCCCTGGCCCTGGGTGCGCGCGCCTGTCCGCAGGATCGCCTTGCCCGTCATGTGCACCTTGAGCTCGGCGGAGTCGAACATCTTGATGCCGAGGATGTCGAACTCCCGGCTGTTGCCGGCCCCGAGCGGCTCGGTCATCGTGGAGATGCCCAGGCCGAGCAGCCGGCCGCGGGAGCGGGCCTCCTCCTGGCGCTGCCGGAAGTCCTCGTACCCGATCGCCTGCAGGCCGACGTCCAGGCACTTGGCGTACTGGCCTGAGTCGGTGAGGAAGCCGAACGGCGTGCGGTGCGGGAAGTCGTCGTCGGCCACGAAGTTCATCCGGCGGAACGCCGCCTGGTCCATGCCCAGGTCGCTGGCCGCGGCCTGGATCATCCGCTCCTGGAAGAACATCGCCTCGGTCACCCGGAACGAGCACCGGTAGGCGACCCCGCCCGGCGCCTTGTTGGTGTACACCCCGCGCGCGGTCAGGTGGGCGACCGGGATGTCGTAGGCGGCGAAGGCCGAGTGCATCAGCCCGATCTTGAACTTGCTCGGCTGGGCGTCGGAGAAGAACGCCCCGTGGTCGGCGTCGGTGTGCATCCGGACGGCCAGGATCTTGCCGTCCTTGCGCAGCGCGATCTCGCCCTTGAGGTACACGTCGCGGGCGAACCCGGTCGAGATCAGGTTGCCCGACTTGTCCTCGATCCACTTGACCGGCCGTTCCAGCAGGATCGAGGCCAGGATCGAGCAGACGTACCCCGGGTAGACCGGCACCTTGTTGCCGAAGCCACCGCCGATGTCCGGCGAGATGATCCGGATCATGTGCTCGGGCAGCTCCGCCACCATCGCGACCGCGGCCCGGATGATGTGCGGGGCCTGCGTGGTCATGTAGACGGTGAGCTTGGAGGTGGCCCTGTTGAAGTCGGCGATCGAGCCGCAGCATTCGATCGGCGACGGGTGCGAGCGCGGGTAGTGCAGCTCCAGCCTGGACACGAGGTCCGCCCGCGCGAACGCGCGGTCGGTGCCTTCGCCGTCGCCGACCTCCCAGTTGTAGATGACGTTGTCGGGCTGGTTCTCCTTGTCGTCGCGGATCACCGGCGCGTCAGGGGCCAGCGACTGGGTCGGGTTGACGATGACCGGCAGCGGCTCGTAGTCGACCTCGATCGCCTCGCACGCGTCCTTGGCGATGTACGGGTCGTCGGCGATGACGCAGGCGACCTCCTGGCCCTGGAAGCGCACCTTGTCGGTGGCGAGCACGGCCTGCGTGTCGTAGGACAGGGTCGGCATCCACGCCAGGTTCCTGCTGGCCATCATCTCGCCGGTCAGCACCAGGTGGACGCCGGGGATCTGCCAGGCCTTGCTGGTGTCGATGGACCTGATCCGCGCGTGCGCCAGCGGGCTGCGCAGGATCTCCATGTGCAGCATGCCGGGCAGCACGATGTCGTCGGTGTAGTTGCCCTTGCCGCGGATGAAGCGGTCGTCTTCCACGCGCTTGCGGCTCGCGCCGATTCCGCCGATCTTGATCTCGTCTACTGCCTGCGACATTGTCCTACTCTTCCCGTCTGGTCTCAGCGCCGTCGCTACCCGGCGGCCTCGGCCCGCAGCTTCGCCGCGGCCCACAGCACCGACTTCACGATGTTCTGGTAGCCGGTGCACCGGCAGAGGTTGCCCGACAGCGCCCAGCGCACGTCTTCCTCGGTCGGGTCCGGATTCCGGTCGAGCAGGGCCTTGGCGGCCATCATCATTCCCGGCGTGCAGAACCCGCATTGCAGGCCGTGCTCCTGCTTGAAGCCCTCCTGCAGCGGGTGCAGCTCGCTCGCCGCGGCGAGGCCCTCGACGGTCTCGACGGCATGGCCGTCCACCTGGACCGCGAGCATCGTGCAGGACTTGACGGCGCGGCCGTCGACGAGCACGGTGCACGCGCCGCAGTTGGTGGTGTCGCAGCCCATGTGCGTGCCGGTCAGGCCGACGCCGCGGCGGATCAGGTGGGACAGCAGCAGCCGGGGCTCGACCTCGGCGATCTTCTTCTCGCCGTTGATCGTGAACCGGATCCGGCGCATCGGCACCTCGCCCGCGGCCTCGTCGCCGCGGTCCTCGTACACCATGGTCATCTCAGGCTGCCCTTTCCGCCTCGTGATCGGCCCGGGACAAGATGCGCTCGACGAACGTCGCCACCATGTGCCGCTTGTACTCGGCGCTGCCGCGGTGATCGGTTCTCGGCTGCGCGGCCGCGGCGGCGAGACCGGCCGCCCGGTTGATGGTGTCGGCGGTCAGCGGCTGGCCCACCAGCGCCTGGGCCGCGTCGGTCGCCGCGATCGTGGACCCGCCGACGCCGGTCAGCGCGATCCCGGCCCTGGTCACGACCTCGCCCGAGGTCTCGATCGCGACCGCGACGCCGACCGTGGCGAAGTCGCCGACCCGCCGCTCCAGCTTGAGGTAGCCGCCCGCGCGGGCACCTTTGGCGGGCGGGATGACCGCCTCGACCGCGATCTCATCCGGCGCCAGCACGTTCTGGAACGGCCCGGTCACGAAGTCCGCCATCGGGATCACCCGCCGGCCGGCCGGCCCGGCCGCCACCACGGCACCGCCGAGCGAGACCACGACCGACGCCCAGTCGCCCTGCGGATCCGCGTGACAGAGCGAGCCGACCAGCGTGCCCCGGTTGCGCACGATCGGGTCAGCGATGAGCGGCGCCGCGGCGGCCATCGTGGGCTGGGTGCCCGGCAGCAGGTCGGAGTGCTCAAGATCCGCGTGGCGGCACAGCGCCCCGATGCGGAGCGTGCCGTCGGGGTCGGCCCGGTGGTAGCCGAGGCCGGGGACGTTGTTGATGTCGACCACGAGCTCCGGCGATGCGAAGCGCAGCTTCATCAGCGGGACGAGGCTCTGGCCGCCGGCGAGCACCTTGGCGTAGTCGCCGCCATTGTGCAGCAGGCTGATGGCCTCGTCCAGGGAATGCGGTGCCTCATAGCGGAACCGCGATGGGTACATTCGCTGCCTCCGGGGTGGGCGGGAAATGACGTGAATCGCAGGTCAGGCCGCGTCGTGTGGGGGACCGGCCGGAGCCGCCCCCGTGGCGGGCCTCGCGGCAGGCGTCTCGGCGGGCGATGCGGCGGGCACCGAGTGCGGGTCGGCCACCGCGACCGGCCCCGCCTCGTAGTCGGGGTCAGGCCGCGGCTCCTGGTGCGGCGGCCACGGCCCGGAGACCGGCTGCCCGGCGATCTTGAGATAGTCGACGAGCTCGGGCCAGGCCCACACCGTGGGGCTCTTCCCGGTCTTGGGCGCGTGCTCGATCAGCTCGTACAGGCGCGGATTGCCCGTGCTGTGGCCGCTGGACTCGATGCGCATGCGCAGCCTCCCGCCCGATAGGACGGTGCCTCCAGGCCGGCATCGTCGCCAACGAAATTTCATCCGTATAGTGCGCCCCGGTGTCTCACGCCGCAACAGCCAAATAAGCTAACGCTTAACTCGACACGTCCGGCTGGGTGAACATGATGGCTGATGGCGGGTTTTCAGCTCCAGATGGTGACATACACCGGGGGCTTGAACCGGGACGGCGGCACGCCGGCGGCGGGCGACCGCATCAGCTGCATGGCGTCAGGGGTGCCGAGGAACCGGCGCAGCGCGCCGGCCGCGCTGCTGCGGTACTCCCGCTCAAGGAACGTCGCGTACCAGCACTCGTCCATGGGCAGCCCTGGCATCTCGACGATCGACAGCTCACCGCGCCGCAGCTGGGCGGAAATCAGGTGCTCGATCGCGGGCGCGACGCCCGCGCCGTCAGCGGCGGCCGCCCACGCGGCGGTCAGGCTCGGCAAGACCCGGATGTTGCCGTCGGGAACGCCCAGCCGGGCAAGCAGCCTGGCTGTCGCGGTGGCGGGGTCGGTCGCGTTCGGGTCCACCAGCCACCGCCACTGCCTGGGCGCCCCCTGCGGCCTGCCGTGCCCCCCGGCGACCACGGCCAGCCGGTACTTGAAGATGGGCTCGCTGACGATCGGCATCTCGTTCTCGCCCGTGACACCCGGGCCGAAGGCGACGTCGGCGAGCCGGTTCGCGACAAGCACGGCATGCTCGCCGGAGGCGGCCACGCCCGTGGAGACCTCGACGGGCCCGGGGAACCGCCTGCTGAACGCCTCGACCAGCGGGCCGACCACGAATTCGGCGAACGTCGGGGTGGCGACGATCCGCAGCTGCTCCGGCGCGCCCTGCGCGGCCCGCACCGCGGCGTGCGCTTCGGCGCCGAGCACCACGATCTGGGAGGCGGTAGCCAGCAGCCGGGAGCCGCCGGGCGTCAGCGTCATGCCCGCGGGGCCGCGGGTGATCAGCTGGTCGCCCAGGTAGTTGCGCAGCGCCGTGAGAGCCTGCGACACGGCCGGCTCGCTCACGCCAAGCGCGCCGGCGGCGGCCCGCACCGAGCCCAGGCGGGCCACCAGGACGAACGCGTTCAGCTGGGTGAGTGTCATGTCAAGATCCAGTGTGGCCCATCGCCGGGACCTCTCCAACCAGGGGCCGCGGCCCCGGGCCGGGGGAGGTCGTAGTGCAGGTTCCCGCGCACGTCGAGTACGAGAAGGCCACCAGCGTGCAGCACGCGCTCGCGCTGCTGGCCAGGTACGGGCCTGAGGCCAAGATCCTGGCCGGCGGGCACAGCCTGATCCCGATGATGAAGCTGCGCCTGGCGCAGCCAGAAGTGCTCGTCGACATCAACGGGCTCACCGACCTGTGCTACATCGGCAGGGCCGGGGACGAGCTGCGCATCGGCACGCTGACCAGGCACGCTCAGCTGCTTGACTCGCAGCTGGCGGGCGAGCACTTCCAGATCATGCATGACGCCGAGCGGGTGATCGCCGATCCCATCGTCAGGAACTGGGGCACCGTGGGCGGCTCGCTCTGCCAGGCCGACCCCTCCGAGGACCTGTCCGCGGCGTTCGCGGCGGTGCGGGGCACCATGGTCATCCAGGGCCCAGGCGGCACCAGGGAGGTAAGCGCCCGGGCGTTCCACACCGGCCCGTACGAGACCGTGGTCGGCCCGTCCGAGCTGCTGACAGAGATCAGGCTGCCGATCCGGCCGGAACGCCAGCGCGGCGGCAGCGCGTACCTGAAGGTGGCCCGCCGGGCGGGCGACTGGCCGGTCGGCGCCGCCGGAGCGGCGGTCTGGCTCGCGGACGCCGGTGGTGGCAAGCAGAGCATCGCTGACGTCGGCATCGGGCTGACCGCGGTCGGCGCGGCGCATTTCGTGGCCGCCGAGGCCGAAGACTTCCTCACCGGCCGCCCAGCCGACGAGGAGACCCTGGCCAGGGCGGGGCAGATCGCGGCCGAGCACTGCCGCCCGGTCACCGACCAGCGCGGCCCGGCCGACTACAAGCGCCACCTCGTGCGCGAACTCACCACCAGGGTGCTGCGCGCCGCCGTCGCGCGCGCCGGCGGGCCCGCGTCATGAAGCTCACCCTGACCGTCAACGGAGCGGAGTACACGGCCGCGATCGAGCCGCGACTGCTGCTCATCCACTTCCTGCGCGACGAGCTCGGCCTGACCGGCTCGCACTGGGGCTGCGACACCTCCAACTGCGGCGCCTGCGTGGTGTGGCTGGACGAGACGCCCGTGAAGTCGTGCACGGTGCTGGCGGCGATGACCGACGGCAGGCGGATCACGACCGTGGAGGGCCTGGCCAGGAACGGCGTGCTCGACCCGGTGCAGGAGGGCTTTTCCGCGTGTCACGGGCTGCAGTGCGGGTTCTGCACGCCGGGCATGATGATGACCGCGCGCTGGCTGCTCGACCGCAACCCCGATCCGACCGCGGCGGAGATACGCGAGGCGATATCCGGGCAGATCTGCCGGTGCACGGGGTATGAGAACATCGTCCGGTCCGTGCTGTGGGCCGCGCGGCATGACGGGAGCGATGACGATGCACGCCCGTGATCACGGAGGGAACGCAGCCAGCGCGGCCGGCGGGGCCTACGGGCCGCTGCCGCGCAAAGAGGACGCGCGGTTCATCAGGGGCCAGGGCACCTTCGTCGACGACATCTCCCTGCCGGGGATGCTGCACGGCGCGGTGCTGCGCAGCCCGCTCGCCCACGCCAGGATCGTGACCGTCGACGCGACCGCGGCGCTCGCCCACCCCAAGGTCATGGCCGTGCTCACCGGCGCGGACCTGGCGCAGCGCGGCCTTGCCTGGATGCCCACGCTCTCGGGCGACGCGCAGGCGGTGCTGGCGACCGACAAGGTGCGGTTCCAGGGCCAGGAGGTCGCCTTCGTGGTCGCGACCGACAGGTACGCCGCGCGGGACGCACTCGAGCTGATCGCGGTCGACTACGAGCCGCTGCCGCCGCTGATCGACGCCAGGACCGCGCTTGACCCCGGCGCGCCGCTCGTCCGGGACGACCTGCCCGGACGCAGCTCCAACCGGATCTTCGACTGGGCCGCGGGGGACCAGGCCGCCGCCGACGCCGCCTTCGCCGCCGCGGACGTGGTGGTGGGCTGCGACATGGTCTACCCGCGCTCCCATCCCGCCCCGCTGGAGACCTGCGGGATCGTCGCCGGCATGGACGCCGTCACCGGCAAGCTGACCCTGTGGTCGACCACCCAGGCGCCGCACGCGCACCGGACGCTGTACGCCACGCTCATCGGCGTGCCCGAGCACAAGATCCGGATCGTCTCTCCCGACCTTGGCGGCGGTTTCGGCGCCAAGGTGCCGCTGTACCCGGGCTACGTGTGCGCCATCGTCGCCTCGATGGTGACCGGGCGGCCGGTGAAGTGGATGGAGGACAGGTCAGAGAACCTGATGTCCACCACGTTCGCGCGCGACTACCACATGCACGGCGAGATCGCCGCGACCGCCGACGGGAAGATCCTCGCGCTGCGCGCGCGGGTGCTCGCCGATCACGGCGCGTTCAACGCGACCGCCCAGCCGTCCAAGTTCCCCGCCGGGTTCTTCCACATCTTCACCGGCTCCTACGACATGCGGGCGGCGTACTGCGAGGTCACCGGCGTCTATACGAACAAGGCGCCCGGCGGCGTCGCCTACTCCTGCTCGTTCCGGGTCACCGAGGCCGTGTACCTGGTCGAGCGGCTGACCGACATGCTGGCCCGCGAGCTGTCGATGGACCCGGCCGAGCTGAGGATGCGCAACCTGCTCAAGCCCGAGCAGTTCCCCTACACCGGCCCGACCGGCTGGCAGTACGACTCGGGCGACTACCCGCGCGCGCTGCGGCTGGCGCTGGACATGGCCGGCTACGACGACCTGCGCCGCGAGCAGGCCGAAAAGCGCGCCCGCGGCGAGTACATGGGCATCGGGCTGAGCTTTTTCACAGAAGGCGTCGGCGCCGGCCCGCGCAGCCACATGGACATCCTCGGCTTCGGCATGGCCGACGGCGCCGACCTGCGGGTGCACCCGACGGGCAAGGCGGTGCTCGGCATCTCCGTGCAGACCCAGGGCCAGGGCCACGAGACCACGTTCGCGCAGCTCGTGGCCCACGAGCTTGGCCTGTCGCCGGACGACGTCGAGGTCGTGCACGGCGACACCGACCGGACCCCGTTCGGCCTTGGCACCTACGGATCGCGGTCCACGCCCGTCTCAGGGGCCGCGGCCGTCGTCGCGGCCCGCAAGGTGCGGGAGCGGGCGCGCCTGGTGGCGGCGGCGATGCTCGAGGTGGCCGCCGACGACCTGGAGTGGCTGGACGGCAAGTGGCGGGTACGCGGGGACCCGGACACCGCCCGCGGCATCGCCGAGATCGCGATGGCCGCGCACTCGACGCTCGAGCTGCCGGACGGGGTCGAAGGGCACCTGGACGCGTCCGCCGTCTACAACCCGCCGAACCTGACGTTCCCGTTCGGGGCCTACGTCTGCGTGACCGACGTCGATCCGGGCACCGGCGAGGTCAGGGTGCGGCGCTTCATCGCCGTCGACGACTGCGGCGTCCGGATCAACCCGATGATCGTCGAGGGCCAGGTGCACCGCGGCATCGCCGACGGCATCGGCATCGCGCTGATGCAGGCGATCGTGTTCGACGAGGCCGGCAACTGCCTGGGCGGCTCCTTCATGGACTACCTGCTGCCCACGTCGATGGAGTGCCCGTCGCCCGAGCTCGGCCAGACGGTGACGCCGTCCCCGCACCATCCGATCGGGGCCAAGGGCATCGGGGAGTCGGCCACCGTCGGCTCGCCGGCGGCCGTCGTGAACTCGGTCATCGACGCGCTCGCCCCGTTCGGCGTCGTGCACGCGGACATGCCGCTGACCCCGGCCAACGTGTGGCGCGCCATCCAGGGCCGGCCGGTCCGCCCCGACCTGGCGCTCAGCTGAGCATCCCTGACCGGGAACAGGCGCGCCGGTCCGTTCGGGATAATGAAGATTTTTCCGAACGGACCGTGGCGTCTGCCCGCCGGCATGCCCCGCCCGCAGGCCGGCCCCCGTCCCAGTGGGCGTGATCGTTTCGTGTCACAGTTGTAGCCGAAGGTAACCACCAGCGACGGGCTTCGCGGCCGGCTGTGCCAGAGCGGCCCGAACCTTGGCAGTCGAAGGAGAACGCCATGACCGAGCAGATCCTGGACCAGATCCGCGAGCTCGCCGCCCAGCTGCGAGTCGATTCGATCCGCTGCAGCACCTCGGCCGGATCCGGCCATCCGACGTCGAGCATGTCGGCCGCCGACCTGATGGCGGTGCTGCTGGCCCGGCATTTCCGCTATGACTGGCAGCGGCCGGACGACCCGGCCAACGACCACCTCATCTTTTCCAAGGGGCACGCGTCCCCGCTGCTGTACTCGATGTTCAAGGCGGCCGGTGTCGTCTCCGACGAGGAGCTGATCACCAGGTACCGGCGGTTCGGCTCGCGGCTGGAAGGCCACCCGACCCCCGTGCTGCCGTGGGTCGATGTCGCCACCGGCTCGCTGGGCCAGGGGCTCCCGGACGGCGTCGGCGTCGCGCTGGCCGGCCGGTACCTGGACGAGCTGCCGTACCGGGTGTGGGTGCTGTGCGGGGACAGCGAGACCGCGGAAGGATCGATGTGGGAGGCGCTGGACAAGGCCGCCTACTACCGGCTCAGCAACCTGACCGCGATCGTGGACGTGAACCGGCTCGGCCAGCGCGGCCCGACCGAACTGGGCTGGGACCTTGACGCCTACGCCAGGCGGGCCGAGGCGTTCGGCGCTCACGCGGTCGTGATCGACGGGCACGACATCGAGCAGATCGACAAGGCGTTCTTCGACGCGGCCGGCGCGGACCGGCCCACGGTGATCCTGGCCCGCACCCGCAAGGGCCGCGGGTTCGACGAGGTCGAAGACCGCGAGGGCTGGCACGGCAGGCCGCTGCCGGAGCCGATGGCGCAGCGCGCCATCATCGAGCTGGGCGGGCAGCGCGACCTGGTGGTCGCCGGGCCGCGTCCGGAGGCCGGAACGCCCCGGATGTGGCCAAGCGGCGAAGTGAACCTGCCCCGCTTCGAGCTGGGCGCCAAGGTCGCCACCCGGCTGGCCTTCGGCCAGGCGCTCGCGGCGGTCGGGGCGCTCGGGCACGTCGTCGCCCTGGACGGGGAGGTGGACAACTCCACGCACCTGGAGGAGTTCGCCAAGTGGTACCCCGAGCGCTACTTCGAGATGTTCATCGCCGAGCAGCAGCTCATCGCCGCCGCGGTGGGCATGTCCGTCCGCGGGTACGTCCCCTTCGCCGCCACGTTCGCGGCGTTCTTGACCCGTGCCTACGACTTCATCAGGATGTCGGCCATCTCCCAGGCGAACATCCGGCTCTGCGGCTCCCACTCGGGCGTCGAGATCGGCGCCGACGGCCCGTCGCAGATGGCCCTGGAAGACATCGCGATGATGCGCGCCGTGCACGGCACCACGGTCTTGTACCCGAGCGACGCGACGAGCGCCGCGAGCCTGGTGGCGCAGATGGCCGAGCGCGGCGGCATCGTCTACATGCGCACCACCCGAGGCGCGTACCCGGTGCTGTACGGGCCGGACGAGCCGTTCCCGATCGGCGGCTCGAAGCTTGTGCGGTCCGGCCCCGACGACCAGGTGACGCTCATCGGCGCCGGCGTGACCCTGCACAACTGCCTGGCCGCGGCCGACCAGCTGGCCGGTGAGGGCATCCGCGCCCGCGTCGTGGACCTGTATTCGGTCAAGCCGATCGACACCCAGGCGCTCGTGCAGGCAGCGGACGCGACCGCGGGCCGCCTCGTGGTCGCCGAGGACCACTACCCGGCCGGCGGCATCGGCGGCGCGGTGCTCGAGGCGCTCAACGACGCGGGGCATCCGGTCCGCATCCGGCACCTGGCCGTCCGTGACCTGCCGGGCTCGGGGACCCCGGAGGAGCTGATGGAGGCGGCCGGAATCTCCGCGGGCCAGATCGCCCAGGCGGCGCGCGAAGCGCTCAGCGGGTGAGCCGCGCCGGCGCCCGTTAACGCGGGCCGTAACCGGCGTTGGTCAGCATCCGGCGCAGGTCGACGACCAGCTGAGCGTCGACGTCCTTGCCGGCGGGGGGCTCGAGGAACTCCTGCTCGCTCCCGAGCTGGACGTCGACCTTGCCGTCATGCCGCACGGTGACCGTGCCGACGGCTTCCAGCAGCGACAGCACCGCCCGCCACTCGATGTTGTGGCTGGTGGGATGCTCGAAGATCTGGCGCAGCGTATCCCGGTGGCGGTTGTCGAGGTGTTCTGGCTCAGGCGAGGTCATGTGCTCGACCCTATGCCCGCCCGCCGTCCACCTGGCGGCGGGGCGGCCCGCCTGGTACGCGCCGTGACGTGCACGCATCCTGACGTCACTGTGCGTGAC
>JASHPP010000673.1 GCA_030038035.1 Trebonia sp. | reverse complement strand
GCCGGTATCGAGGGCCTGCCGCCGGATGAGGCCGCCGCGGCGGTCTCCGCCCGGGTGCGCTCGCACGTCACGTACATGCCCGGCGCGACCGGCGTGCGCACCGACGCCCAGGAGGCGTGGGACAAGGGCCAGGGGGTGTGCCAGGACATGGCGCACGTCACCGTCTCGCTGCTGCGGGCCGCCGGCCTGCCCGCCCGTTACGTGTCGGGCTACCTGCACCCGGACCCGAAGGCGCAGCCAGGCACCACCGCGACAGGGCAGAGCCACGCCTGGGTCGAGTACTGGGCCGGCTCGTGGGCGCCGCTGGACCCGACGAGCGGCGCGCCGGTCGGCGAGCGGCACGTCGTGGTCGCCCGCGGCCGCGACTACGCCGACGTCCCGCCGCTCAAGGGCATCTACCACGGCTCCCCGCACAGCCTCATGGACGTCACCGTCGAGGTAACCCGGCTCGCCTGACGCGGAAGATCACAAGCAAACCCAGTCAGCCGAACGGTCCCGGCCGACTCACCCCTGCCCGGCGACTGTGATGTACAGCGCAGGCGCGGTGATCGACTGCGGCTGCCCGATCTGGGTGAACTGCACCGTGACGGCCGTGGTGACGGTCAGGTCCCGCATCTTCGCCAGGCCCAGCCTGGCGAGCGCGGCCTGCAGTTCGGAGGCCTTGACCCGGTTGCCGCCGTGGGCCAGTTTCCGCATCTCGGCGTCGATCTTCGCCGCGTCGGCCTTTGTCAGCTGCCCGACCTCGTCGGTGCCGGTCACCGTGAACGCGGCCTGGCGGACCACGCCGGAGGAATCGACCCACAGCTCCAGGGCGGTGACCGCGGACGCAGGCGTGCCCTTGATGAGCGGGTCGAGTTCACTGGCCGGGACGTTGCCGGGCGTGGTGGCCTGCAGCAGCTCGACCCGCGTCCCGTCCAGGGTCGCGTACCCGGCAGGCGCGAAGCCTGCGGCCGGGGACAGGACGGCAAGGAGCGTGCGCGGGTCCGGGATGTCGAGCGCGGCCACCGCGTCGGGTCCGGTGTCGTGCACCCACTGCGGGGTCGGCGAGAAGACGGGGAAGAAGTCGTACGCCTGCCCGTTGACGACCTCGTTGATCGCGTGCTGGGCCGGGCTGCCGGGCGTGGCGTAGCTGACCGAGTCGCTCCAGTTGCCGCCGTCGAACGCGATGTCGTCGGTGCCCGTGCCGTCGTAGTCCGGGTCCCCGGTGGTCTGGTAGCTGATCAGCGCCTGCCCCGAGGTGGCCAGGGCGGCTCGCGAGACGGTGGCGATGTGCCGCAGCAGCCTCGCGTCGAGCACCGCCCGCTCGGTGCCCGCATGATGGCTGCCCCGCGGGGCCGTGGCCCCCGCCGGGTGCCCGCCTGCCCCGGCGGCCGCGGTCCCGCCGCCGGCCTGGCTCGCGGCCAGCCCGCCCGCGATCCCCGCCGCGGCCAGCCCGGCGGCGGCCAGGCTGAGCCGCGCCCCGCGCCGCCCTGGCGCGGGCCTGGCGGCGGGCAGCCGCGCCGCGCCCGCCGCGCGGCTGGCCGCTCTCGCCCTGATCTCAGCCACGGTGATCGGGGACGTCCCTGCGTCTACGTACTCCCTGAGCTGGGTCTGCAGGTCAATGGCGTTCATCGGGTACTCCTCGCTTCCCGGGCAGCGTCACGCCGAGCCGCTCGCGCAGCCGGCGCAGCCCCCGTTCCAGGTGGTTCTGCACGGTCGTGGTCTGCACGCTGGTCAGGTCGGCGACCTCGCGGAGCGTGTAGCCGAAGCCGTGCACGAGCACGACCGCGATTCGCTGCCGCTGCGACAGCGCGGCCAGTGCCGCGGGCAACCCCGGCTCGAAGAGGTGCTCGGCACCGGCCGGGAGGACGAGCTGGGGCGGGGGCGGGCGCCGCCAGCGCCGGCCCCTGGTCGCGCTCGACCGGGCGACCCGGAACAGGTAGCCGGCCGCGTTCGGCATCTCGCTGACCCGCTCCCAGTGCTCCCACGCGTAGGCGAGCGCCTCGGCGACGGCGTCCCTGCCGTCGTCTGGGCCGTAGGCCGCGATGAGCGCGCGGCGCAGCGGCGGTTCGGTGGCTCGCACGAACGCGACGAACGCCGCCGGCTCGTCCGGGCAGTCCCGCTCCGTAACCGGATCGTCCGTCGCGCGCGCATCCTGGCGTCGCAAGCCGCCTCCTTCCCGGGTGTGGCACCGTCACCAGGTAAGAGCCCGCGCGGCGCCGCGTTTACCACAGGCGTCAGGCGGCGAAGGGCGGGTCACGCCAGGACCGCGGCCGGCGATCTAGTCGCCGGTGGTGCCGTCTATGCGCTCGCGGATCAGGTCGGCGTGGCCGTTGTGGCGCGCGTACTCCTCGATCATGTGGACGAGCACCCAGCGCAGCGAGAAAACGCCCCTGCCGTCCCTGTCCCCGGTGGCGTCAAGCGACGGCGCGGCCGCGACCAGCTCCCTGGCGCGCGCGCACTCGGCGTCCCACGCGGCGAACGCCGCGGCGACGTCGGCCGTCGCGACGTCGCTGAACGCCGGCTCCCACTGCATGCCCGGCGCGAAGATCGCGGCCATCGGCTCCCCGCCGAGCACCGGGCGGAACCAGTTGCGCTCCACCTCGGCCATGTGCCTGACCAGGCCGAGCAGCGACAGGTTCGACGGGGGGACGGGCTGCTCGCGAAGCTGCGTCTCGGTCAGCCCGTCGCACTTGAGCGCCAGGGTGGCGCGGTGGTAGTCAAGCCAGGAGGTCAGCATCTCCCGCTCGCTGGCCGCGAGCGGCGGCCGCGTGCGCGATACGCTCACGTGCGCTCCGTAAGGTCGAGATGGCGGCGGCGGGAATACCACTTTGCCGCGAAGTGCTGTTACTCTTGGTCGCTGACCAGTCTGGTGCGCAGGCACCGGACGTGCAAGCGGAGGACCACCTCCCACCTAGCCGGCCTGCTGGCTGGCGGGTCCGGCCGCAGCCTCGCGGCTGCCTGGCGCGCATAGCGCGTGACCAGCGGCGACAGGTTCGCGGCA